>USLV01000045.1 GCA_900555705.1 uncultured Oscillospiraceae bacterium
GTAGAGAGGTCTCGTGGGCTCGGAGATGTGTATAAGAGACAGCTTTTGCCGAGCGGCATGGCCGTGATTGCCCACCGCCGATGGATGCGGACGCCTATACAGGTGATGCCTATCTCGGGGTGGACGCGGGCTCGACGACCACCAAGCTCGTCCTGATTTCCCCGGACGGCGGTCTGCTCTATACCTACTATGCCTCCAACGAGGGCAACCCGGTTGGGGTTGTGCTGGAGCAGCTGCGGGAGATCGAACGTCGTTTCGGCAACCGGATTACGATTCGCGGCAGCGCTGCGACCGGCTATGGCGAGGAGCTCATCCAGCATGCGTTTCATATCGACCGGGGGCTGGTGGAGACGGTGGCGCATTATCGCGCCGCCCGCCATTTCTGCCCCGAGGTGGATTTCATCATCGATATCGGTGGCCAGGACATGAAGTGTTTCAAGGTGCGGGGTGGCGCGATCGACAGCATCCTGCTCAACGAGGCCTGTTCCTCCGGCTGCGGTTCCTTCATCGAGACCTTTGCCAAAGCACTCGGCTACGACATCGCGACCTTTTCGAAGCTGGGGCTTTTCGCCGAGAAGCCGGTTGACCTTGGTTCCCGCTGCACGGTGTTCATGAACTCCTCGGTCAAGCAGGCACAGAAGGAGGGCGCGGGCGTCGAGGACATCTCCGCCGGCCTGTCGATGAGCATTGTCAAAAACGCCATCTATAAGGTGATCCGCGCCGCCGACCCGACCGAGCTCGGCCGGCACATCGTTGTGCAGGGCGGCACCTTCCTCAACGACGCGGTGCTGCGCAGCTTCGAGTTGGAGCTCGGAGCCGACGTCGTCCGTCCGACCATTGCCGGTATCATGGGTGCCTATGGTGCGGCGCTGTATGCGAAGGACAAGGCGCACCCGGACGAGGTGTCCGGCATCCTGACCGGGGAGGAACTCCGGGATTTCGTGCACACCGCGAAGTCCTCTCAGTGCGGTCTCTGTGGCAACCATTGTCAGCTGACGATCAACAGCTTCGGCGGTGACCGCCGGTTTATCTCGGGCAATCGTTGCGAGCGCCCGCTCGGCAAGGGAAAGGAAAAGGATATCCCGAACCTCTGCCAGTGGAAATATCAGTATCTCCGCAGTCTCGAAGGCGGTGAGAACCGCCGGGGGCGCATCGGTCTGCCGATGGGGCTCAATATGTATGAAAATCTGCCCTTCTGGCATGCGATGCTGACCGCGATGGGCTTCGAGGTAGTGCTGTCGCCGGAATCCAGCCGTGCGCTCTACAGCCTCGGGCAGCACACCATCCCCTCCGACACCGTCTGCTATCCGGCCAAGCTGATGCACGGCCATATTGAGAAGCTGCTGGATATGGGGGTCGACGCGATCTTCTATCCCTGTATGCCCTATAACTTCGACGAGGGGAAGGGCGACAACCACTACAACTGTCCGGTTGTCGCCTATTATCCCGAGTTGCTCGCCGCAAATGTCGGTCGGCTTGCCGGAACGCGTTTCCTCTTTCCTTATTTTGGACTGCATCGGCCGCGTGATTTTGCGAAAAAGGCGGCGGCGTTCTTCGGAAAAGAATTTGGTGTGCCTGCGGCAGAGGTGAAGCGCGCGGCCGCGGCCGGTTACCGGGCGTATGAGGCGTATCTCGCGGAGCTGCGCAGCCGCGGCGAGGAGATGATCCGCTGGGCGCGGGAGAACGGGAGACGCATTATTGTGCTGTCCGGCCGTCCCTATCACGTCGATCCGGAGATCAACCACGGCATCGACGGCCTGATCTCCTCCTTCGGCCTCGTGGTGGTGACAGAGGACGCCGTAGCGTATCACGTGGATAAGCTGAACGTCAAGGTGCTCAACCAGTGGACCTATCACAGCCGCCTTTACAGTGCGGCGGAATATGTCACTACTCAGCCGGATATGGAGCTTGTGCAGCTCGTATCCTTCGGCTGCGGTATCGATGCGATCACAACCGATGAAGTGCGCTCGATTCTCGAGAGCCGCGGCAAGCTCTATACGCAGCTCAAGATTGATGAGATCACCAATCTCGGCGCGGTCAAGATCCGCCTCCGCAGCCTGCTCGCCGCTGCCGAAGCGCGCGAGGCGGAGGGGCAGAAGACTGCCGCCTCGATTTGAGAGACCGATCCACGCAAATGCTGTTGCTGTAACCAGGGGAAAGGAACAATCTGCATGGCCAAATTGGTATATTCGGAAGACGGACGCCTTCTCTTCACAGAGGAGATGAAACAGGAATACACGCTGCTGATGCCGCAGATGCTGCCGGTGCATTTCGCGATGCTGCGCGAGATTTTTGTATTGCATGGCTACAAAGCCGAAATGTTGACGACCAACCATCGCGGGATCGTGGACATGGGACTGAAATATGTCCACAACGACACCTGCTATCCCGCGCTGCTGGTCATCGGCCAGCTTCTGGATGCTGTGGCGAGCGGGAACTATGATCCCCACAAGATCGCGCTGCTGATTACACAGACGGGCGGCGGCTGCCGCGCCTCCAACTATATCCATCTGCTGCGCAAGGCGCTGGCCCGCGCGGGCTACGACTATATCCCCGTCGTCTCGATCAACCTCTCGGGACTCGAAAAGAACCCGGGCTTCTCGATGGATCTGACCTTCATCCGGCAGGCCGCCTATGCCATGCTCTACGGCGATATCATCGTCCATATGGCCAACCAGTGCCGTCCGTATGAGCTGGTCGAGGGGGAGACCGATCGCCGCATTCAGTACTGGACAAAGCGGCTGGTTGAGGAATTCAGCGGCAAGGGCAGCTTCAAAACCGCCCATATCCGCGAGAACTTTAACGCGATCACCGACGATTTTGCGGCGATTGCGGTCCATCGGGTGCCGAAGGTGAAGGTCGGCGTGGTCGGGGAAATCTATGTCAAATTCGCGCCGCTCGGCAACAACAATCTTGAGGAATTTTTGCGTTCGGAGGACTGTGAACCGGTCGTGCCGGGACTGACGGATTTCATTCTGTTCAAATGTGACAACCGCGTGGAGGATCACCGAATATACGGCGGCAAGACGCTGACCTATCTCGGCGCCTCGATTTTGAAAAAATATGTCGCCGGGCTGCAGCGGGATATGATCGCGGCGGTTGCGCGCCATCCGGAATTCCGGCTGCCCTGCACCTTTGCGCATCTGAAAAAGCTGGTGCGCGGCTATCTGAACTACGGCAATAAAATGGGCGAGGGCTGGCTGCTGACCGGCGAGATGCTCGAGCTGATTGATTCCGGTATCAGCAACATCGTCTGTACCCAACCGTTTGGTTGCCTGCCGAACCATGTGGCCGGCAAGGGCATGGTGCGCAAAATCAAGGACAATCTCCCGCAGGCGAATATCGTCTGCATCGACTACGATCCCGGTGCCACCCGTATCAACCAGGAGAACCGCATCAAGCTGATGCTGGCCAATGCGCGGCTGCAGGAGCAGAAGGCGCGGGAAACGGCCAAAAGCGAAAAGACGGAGGATGCGACGGTGCATGCCTGACGCGATGGGGCGATCCGCATAAATCCGTCTCGTTCGGCGAAGACTATCGCCGAGGTGATGCGGATATGTGCGATACCGAGCAAAATAACGGTTCCAATCCAAACGGAAACGACAATGGCACAAAACGGCGGGAGGAAAAGGAGTCCGCCGTTTTGCAGACGCAGCTCAAGGATATGGTGGAGACCGGTGCGGTCACCACTTACAACGGGCGGCATACCATCCATTGCCTGACGATTATCGGGCAGATCGAGGGGCATTATGCCCTCTCCAGTGAAAACAAGACGACCAAATATGAGCATGTGATTCCGCAGATTGTGGCGATCGAAGAGAGCCGCGAGATCGAGGGGATGCTCATCCTGCTCAACACGGTTGGCGGCGATATCGAGGCGGGGCTCGCGCTGGCGGAGCTGATCTCGGGGATGAAGAAGCCGACGGTTTCGCTTGTGCTTGGCGGTGGCCATTCGATCGGTGTGCCGCTCGCGGTCGCAGCCAAGCGATCCTTTATTGCTCCTTCCGCGACCATGACGATCCACCCGGTTCGCACGACGGGGCTGGTGCTCGGCGTGCCGCAGGCATTCCGCTATTTCGAGCGGATGCAGGAGCGGATCACGCAGTTCGTGACCGGTCATTCCAACCTGTCGCCTGAACGATTCCGGGAGCTCTCACTCAACACCGACGAGCTCACAACCGACATGGGCAGTGTGCTGGACGGCCCGAGGGCGGTCGGTGAGGGACTGATTGATGAGCTCGGCTCTCTCTCGGATGCGATCGGGGCGCTCTATACACTGATTGAAAACGGTAGTAACTGACACGGGCGGTAGCCCGTTACATACAACCGTCTCCCGGAAAGGAATGGGAGGCGTCGAAGGGACGGAAGCTGGTTTATGGCGACCAAACGCAACAACAGCCGGAAATCCTCATCCAAGTCCACTCCAAAGCGCAGCTCTGCTGCGAAGGGACGGGTCAAAACCGAGCAGGAGAAGAGCGCGGCAAATCAGATGGCCGCCGTTCTGTTGCTGGCGGGGGCAATATTGCTGTTCTTTCTGCTGGTGATCGAGGGCGGCAGTCTGTGGGGGCTGCTGCACAGCTTTTTCTTCGGCCTGTTTGGCCTCTGCGCTTTCCTGTTGCCGCCGCTGATGGGGTATATTGCGGTGGCGATGGCGCGGGAAAAGACAGCGGGTTCGGTCGGCTCGAAGTTCTGGCAGTGCGTGCTGCTGATCGGCATGGCAGGCAGTGCGGTACATATTTTCACAAGCGACATCAACGGCAACTATTTTGCCGCGCTCGGCAACGGCTACCGGGACGGTATGAACTGGGTCGGCGGCGGCTTTGTGGGCGTGATCCTCGGCTATCCGATGGAATATCTCTTCACGGATATCGGGGCGAAAATCATTGTGATTCTGCTGATTTTTGTATTTTTCATGCTTGTAACCGGCACAACGGTCATCACCTTCCTGCGCACGCTGATGAAGCCGGTCAAAAAAACGAAGCGCACCATTGAAGAGGTTATGATCGCCAAGAGCGAGCAGAAAAAGGCGCCGATTATCGACGTCGATATCGGCGACGGCTATATCGATATGCCCGCCCATCCCGTTCGCTCCGAAAAAAAGAAACGGGAGAACACGAAGGCGGAAACTGCGACGCCGGCTGCTGATCTGCCGGTGATTCCGCCGGTGCAGGAGATGCCGGAGGAGGCGCCGTCGGACAAGCTGAACGCGCTTGAGCGGGCGGCGCAGGAGCTGCGTGCCGCGAATGGCGATGCACCGGTGAAGCTCGAGGATTTGGCAGTCGGCAAAAAGGAAACGGGTGTAGACGCTTCTATTGCGGCGGAGCTGCAGGCCGGGACGCTGCCGAACGAAGGCGCGGATGGCTACCGCTATCCGCCGATCTCGCTGCTTGACGAGGCGCGTCCGACAGACGACGCCAAGGCGCAGCAGGAGCAGCAGACCAACGCGGCGCTGCTGGTCAAGACGCTGAACGATTTCGGCGTCAGTACGAAAGTAATCGACATCTCGCGCGGCCCGTCGGTCACGCGCTATGAGCTGGAGCCGAGCGCCGGCGTCAAGCTCAGCAAGATCACCGGCCTTTCGGACGATATCGCGTTGCGGCTCGCGACGACCGGCGTCCGGATCGAGGCGCCGATCCCAAACAAGGCGGCGGTCGGCATCGAGGTGCCAAACCGCGTCAGCAGCATGGTCTGTCTCCGGGAACTGATTGATTCGCCGGAATTTTCGCTGGCGAAAAGTAAGCTGACCGTTGCGCTCGGCCGCGATATTGCCGGTAAAATCGTGCTCGCCGATCTCGCGAAGATGCCCCATCTGCTGATCGCGGGCACGACCGGCTCGGGTAAATCCGTCTGCACCAATTCCATGATCCAGAGCGTGCTCTACCGTGCGTCGCCGAGCGATGTGCGCATGCTGCTGATCGACCCGAAGCAGGTCGAATTCGGCGTCTATAACGGTATTCCGCACCTGCTGGTGCCGGTCGTGACCGATCCGCGGAAAGCGGCGGGCGCACTCGGCTGGGCGGTGACCGAGATGCTGAACCGCTATAAAATTTTTGCGGAAAACAACGTCCGTGACCTCGGCTCCTATAATGAACTCGCGAAAAAGAGCGACACGCTCCATGTCATGCCGCAGATCCTGATCGTGATCGACGAGCTGGCGGATCTGATGATGGCCGCCTCCAACGAGGTTGAGGACGCGATCGTCCGGCTGGCGCAGATGGCGCGCGCGGCGGGGATGCACCTCGTCATCGCCACCCAGCGCCCCTCCGTCGACGTCATCACCGGCCTCATCAAGGCGAACATCCCGAGCCGCCTTGCGCTCACCGTCGCGTCGGCGGTTGACTCCCGGACGATTCTCGATGGCGGCGGCGCGGAGAAGCTGCTCGGCCGCGGCGATATGCTGTTCATGCCGGTTGGCCTGCCGAAACCGATGCGTGTGCAGGGCTGCTTTGTCAGCAACCGGGAGGTGGAGTCGGTCGTCGGCTTCCTCAAGAGCACCGAGGAGAGCGAATACGACGAAGCCATCATCCAGGAGATTGATCGTCAGGCCGCCGCGAGTGGAAAATCCGCTTCTAAGGCGGAGGAAAGCGATGAGGACGGGGAGAGCGATGAGATGCTGCCGCAGGCGATCGAGGTGGTGGTCGAGGCGGGCATGGCATCCACCTCGCTGTTACAGCGCAAGCTGCGCCTCGGCTACGCCCGTGCGGGCCGCATCATCGACGAGATGGAGCGGCGCGGCATTGTCGGGCCGCACGAGGGAAGCAAGCCGCGGCAGGTATTGCTCACGCGTCAGCAGTGGCTTGAGATGAATCTGAACCGGGAGGAATGAGCCCGGGAGAAGGGGGAAGACCGGTGCCGTTTTTGCCGATCACAAGAGATGAGATGACTGCCTGCGGGTGGGACGAGCCGGATATTGTGCTCGTGACGGGAGACGCCTATGTCGATCACCCGAGCTTCGGTATCGCGATCATCTCCCGTGTGCTGGAGGCGGCGGGCCACCGCGTCTGTATCCTGCCGCAGCCGCAGTCGGCTGCGGATTTCGAGCGATTTGGCCGTCCGCGTCTCGGTTTTTTTGTCAGCGGCGGCAACATCGACTCCATGGTCGCACACTATACCGCTGCCAAACGGCGGCGCAGCGACGATGCCTATACCGCGGGCGGCAAGGCCGGTCGGCGACCGGATCGCGCGACCATCGTCTATTGCCGACAGATCCGCACGGTCTACGGCGATATCCCGATTGTCATCGGTGGGCTGGAGGCATCGCTCCGGCGCTTTGCGCATTACGATTACTGGGACGACGCGGTCCGCCCCTCGATCCTCGTGGACAGCACCGCCGATCTGCTGGTATACGGCATGGGGGAACGACAGGATACCGAAATTGCGGATCGGCTCGCGGCGGGGGAGCCGGTGTCCTCGATCACGGATATCCGCGGCACCTGCTATCTCGTTCCCGTCCGGGATTATACGCCGCGCCCCTGTGCGGAATGCCCCTCCTTTGAACGGGTACGGGAGCCGGACGAGAGCGGGAAGCGGCAGTATGCCGTCGCCAGCCGTATCCAGCAGGATGAGCAGGACGCGGTGCGGGGAAAGACGGTGATCCAGCGCCACGGCGACCGCATTCTTGTGCAGAATCCGCCGATGCCGCTGCTCGACACGCCGGCGTTCGACGCTGTCTATGAGCTGCCGTATATGCGGGATTATCACCCGAGCTATGCGCCGCTCGGCGGCGTCCCCGGCATCGAAGAGGTTAAGTTCTCGCTCGTGCACAATCGCGGCTGCTTCGGTGCCTGCAATTTCTGTTCGATTGCCTTTCATCAGGGGCGGCAGATCGCCTGCCGCAGTGAGGAGTCGGTCGTCCGTGAAGCGGAGGTACTGACC
>USLV01000046.1 GCA_900555705.1 uncultured Oscillospiraceae bacterium
CCCCCGTACTGTAATCACAGGTGCGGGCGTAATTTTTGATCTCGCCGTCCGACGGGATTTTGATCTCCATTTCATAGGCGGGATGCTTATTGCCCTCGCCGCCGTCCTGCCAGCCATGCGCCTCATTCGCGAGGTCATTCGCGGTTTTAAAATCTCCGGCAGCACAGGCCTTCCGGATCCTGGTCAACAGCTCCTCGCTGACCGTGTTGAAGCTGCGTTCTTTGGTTGCGGCGATGAAAAACAGGCGATGATTATAGATTACCGTCTCGTCCAGCGGATTGCCGAAAACGATGACGCCCATTTTGCCGTTACCGCCCATGAAGCCGTTTGCCCAGCCGTCATAAGTCTGGGGATAGCTGTAGGACAGTCCCATTCTTTCTCTCACCGGTTGTTCCTCCTCTGCGGCGGCCGGCAGCATGCCGGCCGGAATGACGCCCGCCATCAGGACCGCCGCCAGACCGACGGAAAGAATCCGCCGTCCATTTTTCCAGATCTTCTTGCCCTTCATACGGTTTGCCCTTCCTTTCTTCTGTCCGAAGTGTGGCCCCTGCTCATTGCTCTACCGGGAACTTGTCGATTTTATCGACTGCTTTCTGGAGAATCAAACGCGCATCCGTCGTGTTGACCACACCGTCTGCGTTGACATCGCCCGCAGTCAACTGGTCGCCATCCAGCGTGATCTTATCCACCGCGTATTGCAGCGCAAGGCGCGCATCCGTCGTGTTGACCACACTATCTGCGTTGATATCGCCGGGCAACGTCTTCGGTTCCGGGGTGATCTCCGTGATCGCTGCCGCTTCGATGTTCCATCCTTCCACCGAGAAAGCCGTCTCGCCGCCGTTCCGGTATTTCTCCGCAAATTCCAGCGTTACGGTCTTTTCCTGTCCCGGCATCAGAGAGAAATAGTTGTCCTCATAGTACACCGGCAACACCCGGTCGCCTGTCGCGGTCTCGTTCGTTTTCAGACGAATCATCAGCGCCGGGGTATTCGACTCGTTTTTCACCGTCACCGCATAGCGGCAGATATCTCCCTCGGCCGCGAGCGGGCGGTAGGAGGTCGTCAACGATACCGTGTCCAGTCCGTCGAGCGCCTGATAATTCTGATATTCGGCGGCATTGGTCCAATAGAAATTGTCCGCGAGCTGCCGCCCCTTTTCGTCCAGCACAACCGTCTGAATAAAGCGGATATCCGACGCCTCCTTGAGCGCAGGCACTGTCATCAGCGAAATCGTCGTCTCCGGCTGGATATCGGTGGTCTCTTCGTTTTCATAGATCTTCCGTCCATCTAAATCGAACACCATCAGCCGCACCGTCAGGTTTTCCCGCTTCTGACCGGTCGCGTTACTCAGCACGATCACGTTATTGACGGCATTCCAGAACGCGTTGACCGGCTGGTTGGCCTTCTTAATACCGAAATAGCCCGCGTTGGTATCGTAGTAGTAGTCATAGGTTTGCCAGACCATCGACGGCCAGGCCGACTGGCTCATCCACATCAGCATGCCGTTGCCGCGGGCGTTATAGACCGCCTCAAACATGGCCTTATGGTTCTCATAGTTGACCATCTGGGCAATGCGGGCAAAAGACGACAGGCTGTTGTATTCGCCGTAGCAGGTTTTCATCACCGATTCAAAATTGTCCGCCTGCATGGCGCTCTTGCCGCAGAAATCGTGCAGCCCCCAAACCGGATTGATCGGCCAGGCATATTCCTCCGTCAGCATCTCGAGCAGGCTCTCATAGGACGGGATATTCGGCATTCCCCGCTCGCTGTGCAGCGTCTGCGGTGTATTCATGAAATACCACCGCGGGTTCTGTACACCGTAGGGTCCGAAGCCGCTGACCGTGCCGGAGGCGGAATGCGGGATATAGTGCCGGGTACCGTCCGCACTGGCCGTCAGCGCCGCGAGGCCCTCGTTAATGGTCGCGGGCGGGTCACCCTCGTTCCGGCCACAGTAGAGCGCGAGCGCCGCATGGTAGCGGTTGCGCTTCACTTTGTCGGCGGCGTTCAGCATGAACATGTCCTCGTCGTCCGGATTCGGGCCGTCGCCGGGATTCGCCAGCCAGAAATCATCCCAGATCAGGATGCCGTATTTGTCACAGGCCTCATAGAACGCCCGGTGATTGGTCATGCCGACCCAGTTGCGGATCATCGTGAGATTGGCCTCGGCATGCATCCGAATCTTGATGTCATACTCCTCCGGCGTCGCGGCCAGGTTCGAATCGTCCATGCCCCAGTTGCCGCCGCGGCAGACAATCCGCGTGCCGTTGCAGTAGATGGTCATCGGCGATTCCGTCCGATAGGTGAACTGGCGCACGCCGAAGCGGAATGCCTTCTCGTCCGAGACTTCGTCGCCCACCTTTGCGGTCAGCTTTGCGGTATAGAGGAACTGGTCTCCGTAGGTATTCGGCCACCAGAGCGTCGGATTCGGCATCTCGAGCACCGCGAGCGTCACCTCTTTGATCTCGCCTGCCGCCAGCGCCACCGGCTCGCTCCGGAAGGTCAGACCGGACGGCTCGATAACGCCGCTGACCACTGTCTCGACCGCTTTGTCGCCCGGGTTGCTGAGCTCGGTTTTGACCGTCAGCTTCGCCTTCGAGAAATCCCGGTTCTCGACGTCCAGCTCGGTGATAATCCAGGGATCCAGCATCTGCACATCCTGTGTATAGCTGAGATAGACATCGCCATAGATCCCGACATTGCGGCCGCGGATGGTCGGCACCCAGTCCCAGCCGATGCTGGCGTGGATGGTGGGGTTGTCGGCTCCGAGGATACCGCCGTTCGGACCGGCGTCGTCCTTGGTCTGCACCGATACAAGACCCGGGGTGTCGTTCATATGGATGTATACCGCGAGGTCGTTTTCTCCACCGTAATTGACGAGCTCGGTCACATCAAACCGGCCACGGATAAATGCGCCCTCGATATCGCCGATCCATTCGCCGTTAAAATAGACGTCCGCTTTCCAGTTGATGGAATCGAAATTCAGCCAGGTGCGTTTGCCCCGCTGCGATTCCGGGATCACAAAGGTATTCCGATACCAGAAATTGGTGGTGAAAAAGCTGTCGGAGAGCTGGAGCTGCTGATCCGCCACATTCGGATCCGGCACCGCTCCCGCGTTCCGATAGGAGGTCAGCACCGTTCCCGGAACTGTTGCGGGCAGCCATTCGCTGTCGTCATAGCCCGCCGCCGCGAGCTGTTCGCCTTCAGCATCCACCTCGGAGGCACGCTGCACCCGCCAGTTGCCGCCGGTCAGATATTGTGTGCCGTCGGCTTCCGCCGCCGGCATCTCCGGCAGCGTATAGGTCACGTCGTTTTCACCGTAAATCTCGAACTCGCTGAGAGCATAGCAATCGCCTGCGCTCTCCCGGCAGAGCAGACGGACATAGGTTGCGTCACAGGCCGCGAAGGTCTTCTCCTCCACCTCGCCACGGCCGCTCTCCTCGGTCAGCACCGTCTCCCAGTTCTTCGCGTCGTCCGAGATCTGGATGCTGTATTTCGAGGCAAAATTCTCGTTTGCCCAGAAGAGCTTCACCCTGTCGATCCGGCTTTTTCCGCCGAGATCGACATAGACCCATTCCTTCTCCGCAGAACTGCTCTTCCAAACGCTGCTGAAGACTTCGCCGAAGGGACGGATCAGCGAATTCCCCTCCGCGTCCAACAGATCCCATTCCGAAAGCTGGGTGCGGTGATCTCCTTTGTTTTCCGTGATATTCAGCCGGTAGAAGCGATAGGCCGCCGGATCCGCAATGGTATAGCGTTTCACCTGATAGCGCTCGGCAAAACTCTCGCCGGAGCGGCTGTCGAGATCCACGAAGGTCTCGCCGTCGTTCGAGCCCTGCAACGTCCAAGCCTTCGGATCGCGTTCCGGCGAATCGTTCGCCGAGGCGATGATATAGGCTGCGGCCGTATAAGTCTCCCCCTTCGGGAACTGCACCTGAATCCACGCCTTATTGTGGAAGGTCAGCCACTTGCTCGCCGTCGCACCGTCGAAGGCACAGTCCACGCCCTCTCCGGCCGGGTTGTCGTCATACTGCTGGCTGGGTTTCGCCTGCCAGCTTCCGGCGCCGGTGATGATACCGTCGGTCACCAGATGGCCGGTGTCGTTGTAATTCGCGGCGCTCGAATGATAGGCCGCCCGGCGCAACGCAAGATTGCGGTAGGCCGTATCGGCCTGTGCCGCGCCGCTGCCGGAGATCACTCCCGGCGCACACAGCGTCAAGGTAAGCATCGTACATATTCCCCGTTTCATAAAAGATTGAAATTTTCGAGCCGTCAATCCGATCATACCCTTCTCGTTTATTTGTCCTGGCGGACACACGCGGGTCGTTTCCGGCGACGACGTTCGCAGGACGTCGTAATCGCCGCCGGGCTCGCTCTGCATCGGCAATCCCTCCTCCGGCTGTCTGACTCCAGCGGTTCTCCATCCTCTTTGGACAAAAAAAGAACACGAACCGCCATCCTGATCCCATCGTAACACGCCGCCTTCTATAAGTCAATATCGCGCTATAAAAAGTCAATATTATACTATAAAATGCGGTTACCCATGAAATCGGAAGGATTCGTGTTTCCCATAAACGATACTGTGCAAAAAATACAATAACATTGTACAACCATAAAAATGTTTTGTCAATCATTGCGACTGATTTTTTCCCGAAATGCAGATGGCCGTTATAAGGGAAATTTGTGTTTTGGAGAAATTGTTGGTATAATACTCTTACTCACCCTGAAGCTACCGCTTGCAGGCTCTCTTCCCGCTATGTCACAGATCAAGAAAGGTGGACGCTTTCATGAGAGGACGCCAGGATTCCATTTTCGCAGCCAAAGCCAAACGCAGCCGTCAGAAGCTTTGGATTCCCCTCCTGCTGCTTCTGGCAGCGGCGGTCGTCGGTGTGGCCATATGGCTGTTGCGAAGTACCGGTGAAAAGACACCGCCTACTTCTTCCGGCACACCCTCCTCTGATTCCGCCGCCCGCTCTCCGAAGCTCTCCGATGAACAGACTGCCCGGCTCACACAAACACTGGGCGCCCAGAACGCTGTACTTTATGATGTGACCCGCGGCACGTTGCTTTACGGCAAAAATGAGGCTGTTCCCTGTAGTCCCGCGAGTCTTACCAAACTGCTGACGGCCGCTGTCGCGCTGGAGTATCTCCCCGCCGAAACCGAGCTGACGGTCGGAACCGAGATATCATTCGAGGATGCGGAGGCCAGTACCGCTGGTCTGCGCGTCGGAAGCAAATTGACGGTCGCCCAACTGCTGGATGGGCTGCTGCTCCCCTCCGGTGGTGACGCTGCCTATGTACTGGCAGTCAATGCCGCCCGCAAGACTGCACCGGAGCGGACGCTCAACGACTGGGAGGCGGCAACTGCTTTCTGCGACCTGTTGAACGAGAAGGCAGCTGCGCTCGGTGCCAACAACACCTATTTCGTCAATCCGGACGGCATCTACGCCACCCGTCACCGCACCACAGCCGCTGATATGGCGCGTATTTTGCAGCACGCGATGTCATTCCCGGAGATCCGTGCCGCCGTCGCCAAGCCCTCGGTTCGCCACACGCTGGCCTCCGGCCAGGAGGTCTACTGGGGCAACACCAATCTGCTGGTCAATCCGAACTCACCGTATTACTACAGCTATGCAAAGGGGGGCAAGACCGGCCATACCGACGAGGCGGGTTACTGTCTCGGTGCGTTTGCCGAACGGGACGGCACCGAGTTGATCGCCATTGTATTTGGCTGTTCAACCGAGGCGCAGCGCTTCACCGATGTGGCCGCGCTTTTCGAAGCTGGTTTTGCTCTCGCTGCCGGGCAATAATTTGACAGATCGCAAAAGCGTCCTCATCCGCCAGGCGGATGAGGACGCTTTTTTACACAACCATTCGACCGTATGCAGTGCCGTTACAGCGCTTCCAGCAGACAGACCGCATGCGCGGCCATCCCCTCTCCGAGGCCGGTGAAACCGAGTCCCTCCTCTGTGGTCGCCTTGACGCTGATGCAACCGGACTCCACACCGCAGGCAGCCGCAAGACGCCGGCGCATCTCGGGGATATGCGGCTTCAGCTTCGGGGCCTGCGCCAAAACCGTCGCGTCGATATTTCCGATCCGCCAGCCGGCCCGACCGATCTCCTCCGCGACCCGGGCGAGCAGCACCAGACTGTCCGCACCCGCATACTGCGGATCCGTGTCGGGAAACAGCGTGCCGATATCCCCGAGTGCAGCCGCGCCGAGCAGCGCATCGGCGATCGCATGTGCCAGCACATCCGCATCCGAATGACCGAGCAGCCCCTTTTCAAAGGGGATATTCACCCCACCGAGAATCAGCCGCCGTCCTTCGGTCAGTCGGTGTACGTCGTAGCCATGTCCGATCCGCATATAAAGACCCTCTCTTCTCTCAGATGATTTCGCCCCGCATACGAAGGAGTCCCTCCGCCATCGCGACGTCCTCCGGTGTGGTGATCTTGAGATTGGCGTAGTCTCCCTCCACCAACCGCACCGCATAGCCCGCATATTCCGCAAGCTGGCAGTCGTCGGTGAAATCCCAACCGTCTGCGGCCGCACGATGCAGTGCTGCCTCATACAACGTCCGTTCAAACACCTGCGGTGTCTGCACCGCCCAGAGCCGGGCACGATCCGGCGTTGCCTCGATCCGGCGCCCGGTCTCGTCGGACAATTTGATCGTGTCCTTCACGCGAACCGCCGCCGTTGCCGCGCCGCTCTCCAGTGCCTCCCGGATCACTGTCTCGGCCAGCGCCGCCGTCAGCAGCGGTCGCGCGCCGTCATGGATCGCATAATGGGTGGTTTCAGGCGCCACCGCCGCAATCCCCGCCGCTACCGATTGCTGGCGCGTATCGCCGCCCGGGACAAGCCGCAACGGCCGCCCACCGGCGGCCTCCGCACAGAGCTTCCGGAAGACCGGGATGTCCGTCTCCCGCGCGACGACAACCAGCTCGGCAACGGACGGCGCTGCCGCCAGCGCGCGCACCGCCCGTGTCAACACCGGTACGCCGCCAAGCGGAATCTGCTGCTTCGGCTGACCCATCCGGGTCGAGCCCCCCGCCGCCACGACAATGGCACTGACAAACGCCGCACAATTCATCATGGTTTGTCCTCCCGGCGGCGCAGCCGCTGCTGGAGCGCGTGGATACGGGCGCGCCGCTGCGCGGTCAGCGCCTCATCCACCGTATACACCCCATTTTCCAGACGCAGCATATCCCCCTCCCGCGCTCCGGCGGGCAACAGCGCCCGGTCGACCACGGTACAGGTCTCCGCCTCGTCGCAGAGAACCGCCTGCGCTCCCTCAAACCGATCAATGGCGTATATCATCAGTCACCGTTCCTCTCCGTCATCACCCGGATCGTTTTACCGTCGCAGGCGGTCACAATCGTGCCGTCCCGGTCGCTACGATACCACACGATATCCAGCGCCCGCAGCGTATCGAGCGTCTCCTCATGCGGATGGCCGTAGCTGTTTCCCGCGCCGCAGGTGATAACCGCCGTCTCCGGTGATACGTGCTCGAGAAACGCCCGCCTCGAGGAGGAGCTGCTGCCGTGATGACCGAGCTTGATCCAGTCGGCGGAGAGATCACAGCCCGCGGACAACAACGCGTTTTCGGCCTCCTTCTCGGCGTCCCCCATGAACAGGAACCGGCGTTCCCCGAAGGTAAGCGCGCAGACCACCGACTGATTGTTCTTCTCCTCGAACATTTTCGCCGGGCCGAGAATATCCAGCCGCGCGCTGCCAAGCGTATACCGCGTGCCCGGTTCCGCCTCTGTGACGGCGATATCCCGCCTGTCCAGCGTCTCGAGCAGGTTTAGATAGACCTGTCTCTTATACACATCTCCGAGCCCACGAGACCTCTCTACATCTCG
>USLV01000047.1 GCA_900555705.1 uncultured Oscillospiraceae bacterium
CGAGATGTAGAGAGGTCTCGTGGGCTCGGAGATGTGTATAAGAGACAGGGCCATCGCCGTTGTCTTCCCGGTGTTCTTCTTCCTGGTGGCGGCGTTGGTCGCGCTGACCACTCTCACCCGTATGGTAGAGGAGGAGCGGGGCCTGATCGGCACGATGAAGGCGCTGGGCTACAGCCGGGGCGCTATCGCCTGGAAATATATTCTCTATGCAGGGAGCGCCACCATCGCGGGCTGCCTGTTCGGCCTCCTGATCGGCATGTGGCTGTTCCCGACGGTGATCTGGGGAGCCTACGGTATCCTGTATATCCTGCCGCCACTCCTGACGCCGTTCAATCCGCTCTATGCCTCGATCGCGGCGGTGGCGGCTGTCGCCTGCACGATGCTCGCGACGGCGGGGGCCTGCTGGGGGACGCTGCGGGAAGCGCCCGCGCGGCTGATGATGCCGAAAGCGCCGAAGGCCGGCAAGCGAATCTTCCTCGAGCGGATCACATTCCTCTGGTCCCGACTGTCTTTCACCCATAAGGTGACCGCCCGAAACCTGATCCGCTATAAGAAGCGGTTCTTCATGACCGTGATCGGGATCGCGGGCTGTACGGCGCTGCTGGTGACCGGCTTCGGATTGCGGGATTCGATCGGGGAGATCACGGAAAAGCAGTTCGGGGAGCTCTATCAGTACAATGTCTCGATCGGACTGAAGGAAGCGGACGCGCTGTCGGATGAGGACTTGCTGGCGTTTCTGTCGGACAAAACGCTGGTGGCGGATTATCTGCCGGTTGCGCAGGAGAGCGGCGAAGTGGCTGCTGGTGAGCTGTCGGTGGATATCAACCTCTATGTTCCGCAGGACACGGCGCGGCTGCCCGATTTTCTTCGTCTCCGCAATCGGAAGAGCGGCGAGACGGTCGCGCTGACGGATGAGACGGCGCTGCTGACCGAAAAGGCGGCGGATAAGCTGGGGCTCGCGGTCGGGGACACCGTCACTGTGACCGACGCGGACGGACGCGAGGCGGCTGTGCCAATCGGTGGTATCGTCGAGAACTATGTGCAGGGCTATCTCTATATGACCCCGGCGCTCTATGAACAATGTTTTGGTGAGACGCCGGACTACACGATGCTGGCGGCACAGCTCGCGGAGGGCGCGTCGCATGACGCCCTGTCCGAACCGCTGCTGAAAACCGGGCTGGTCAGCGCGGTCAGCTTCACAGAGGATATCCAGAAGAGCTTTTCCGACGTCGTCGGCAGCATCGATTATATCGTGATGGTGCTGATTATCTGTGCAGGGCTGCTCGCGTTTGTGGTGCTCTATAACCTCACGAATATCAACATCACCGAGCGGCAGAAGGAGATCGCGACCATCAAGGTGCTCGGGTTCTACGACGGCGAGGTCGCGGCCTATATCTACCGCGAAACCGCGATTCTGAGCCTGATCGGCACCGCTGTCGGGCTGGTGCTGGGGATTTTCCTCCATGCGTTTGTGGTCCGGACGGCGGAGGTCGAGATGGTGATGTTCGGCCGGTCGATCCATGCGCTGAGCTATATCCTGGCCGCTGTGTTGACGCTGTTCTTCTCGCTGCTTGTGAATCTTGTGATGAACCGCAAGCTTCGGGCGGTGGATATGGTCGAGTCCCTGAAAGCGGGGGAATAGGCGGAATTTTTCGGGAAATACATCTTGCATTTTGCCGCCCACAGGACTATAATGACAATCAGTTCCCTATTCCAATTGAGGATGTGTTGACAATGCAGGAAATCCGTGTGGAGCTTTCCGAAAATCGGAAGGCGAAGCCGACCGATCCCTCCCGGCTCGGTTTCGGCAATATTTTTACCGATCACATGTTCATCATGAACTATGACGAGGGCGAGGGCTGGCACGATCCCCGGATCGTACCCTATGGTCCGTTGTCACTGGATCCGGCCGCCATGTGTCTGCACTACGGCCAGGAGGTCTTTGAGGGCATGAAGGCCTATCGCGCGCCGGACGGCGGTGTCGCGCTCTTCCGTCCCGACAAGAATATGGCGCGGCTGAATCTCTCGAACCGCCGCATGTGTATCCCGGAGATCGACGAGACCTTTGCGGTGGAAGCGATCCGGCGTCTGGTGGAGATCGAGCAGGATTGGATTCCGCAGGCGAAGGATACGGCGCTCTATATCCGCCCCTTCATCATCGCGGTGGATCCCCACGTCGGCGTGCACCCGGCGAAGCATCTGCTCTTTATCGTGATCCTCTCGCCGGTCGGCGCCTACTATCCCGAGGGCATCAACCCGGTTCGCATTTTTGTGGAGCGGCAGTATGTTCGCGCGGTCAAGGGCGGCACCGGTACAGCCAAGACGGCGGCCAACTATGCGGCCTCTCTCAAGGCGCAGGACGAGGCGGAGGCGCTCGGTTATACGCAGGTGCTGTGGCTGGATGGCGTCGAGCGGAAATATATTGAGGAAGTCGGCACGATGAACGTCTTCTTCCAGCTCGGCGACGAGATTGTGACCCCCGCGCTCGAGGGCAGCATTCTCGGCGGCATCACCCGGATGTCCTGTGTCGAGCTGCTGCGCTCCTGGGGCTATACGGTGAATGAGCGCCGCCTCAGCCTGCAGGAGGTGCTGGACGGCGCCGCGAGCGGCAAGCTCGGCGAGGCGTTCGGAACCGGTACCGCTGCTGTGATCTCGCCAATCGGCGAGCTGCGGGTGGATGATCAGCAGATCGTCGTCAACAACGGCAAAATCGGGCCGATTGCCCAACGTCTGTATGACGAGCTGACCGGCATTCAAAACTGCCGGATCCCGGATCCGTTCGACTGGATTGTCCGGATTTGAGAACGGTTTGACGAAGAGAGGACGCCAACGCGAATCGCGTGGCGCCCTTTCTTATATATAAGGAAGGAGAAGCGGGATGCAGGAGCTGCGGTATACCGTCGGCGAGGCGGCCGACGGCCAGACGCTGCAAACCTTTCTGCGGCGGGACTGCAGGCTGTCCTGGCGCATGGTGGTGCGCCTCAAGCAGACACCGGAGGGGATGACGGTGGATGGCCGTCCCGCCCGGACGATCGACCGGGTGGTGGCCGGGCAGACGGTTCGACTGTTGCTGCCGGAGGATCATGTCCGCATCGAGGGAGCTGATCTGCCGCTGGAAGTGGTGTATGAGGATGAATCCCTGCTGGTGGTGAACAAGCCGCCGATGCTGGCGGTGCATCCTTCGGCGGGAAAGCTGGAACCGACGCTCGCGAATATTGTCGTGCACCATTACGCGCAGCAGGGGCTCCCGCTCTCCTTCCGGCCTGTCAACCGGTTGGACCGCAATACGAGCGGGCTGCTGCTTGCGGCCAAGAATCCGCACATCGCCTATGCGCTGACCGGCCGGGTGCAAAAGGAGTATCTGGCGCTTGCACTGGGCAAGCTGGAAGGGGCGGGTGTCATCGACCAGCCGATCCGTGTCCGGGAGGGCAGCTGTATCACCCGGGAGGTAGGCGAAGGCGGAAAGGAGAGCCTGACCCGCTGGTGGACGCTGGACAGCGCAGAGCGTGCGAGCCTGCTGCGTGTGGTGATCGAGACAGGACGAACCCATCAGATCCGGGTGCATATGGCCTGGCTCGGGCATCCGCTTGCGGGGGACACCATGTACGGAGAGGATCAGACCGTGATGACCCGCCATGGGCTGCATTGCAGCACCATGTGTTTTGACCACCCGATGACGGGAGAGAGGCTGCGCTTTGTGGCGCCGCTCCCGGCGGATATGCAGGAGGCGCTTGCCCGGCTGGGGCTGACGCTGCCGAAGGAGGAGAATGTATGCCCGCAGTGATCGCGCATCATGTCTTCGCGCGCCGTGTTCTGCGGCGGCTGGAGCAGAACGGCGTGCCCGTTTTCTGCCGCTCGGCGGCGGATATTGGCGCTCAGGGTCCGGATATGTTGTTTTTTCATCGGGTTTTTCCCTGGGAACCGGGCAAAAGCTATGCCAGACAGGGAGTGGCGATTCACCATCTGCCGCCCGCCCGGCTGTTCGATTGCTTTCGCCGGACGGTATGCCGGACACCGCCGGGGCCTGAGCGCGAAGCGATGCTCGGCTATCTGGAGGGCTTCCTCTGCCACTATGCGCTGGATCGAACGGCCCATCCCTTTGTGCTCTTCTGGCAGGAACGGCTGGCCGAGGCGGAGCCATTCTACAGTCCCCGGATCAACCAGTATCACCACCGCATTGAGAGCGCACTGGATACTTTGACGCTGCGGCGAATGACCGGCCGCCGTATCCGGGATTTTCGTTTGAATGAGATGATTCCGGCAGCCTCGCCACTGCGCGACCACGCCATCGGTGAGCTGTATCGTCCGGTACTGGGTGAGCTGATTGGTCTGCCGCATGTGCGGACGGAGCAGCTCGCCTCTGCTCCGGCGGATATGCGGCGGGCGCTGACCTATATGACCGATCGACGCCATCTGCGCGAGCGGCTGTTGTATCGGCCTGCGGAGGCACTGCTGCATCAGGGGCCCTTCCTGAGCGCGTTGATCCGGCCGGAAGAACCGGGACGGGACTATGCCAATCGGGAGCATCGCCGCTGGACAAATCCCTTTACCGGCGCCGTGTCCCGCGCGGACTTCTTCGAGTTGATGGAGGAGGCGACCGGAGCGGCGGCACAGATGATTCCGGCATTTCTGGAAGCGCTGGAGAACGGCCGGCCGATGCGGGAGATTGTGGGATTGCTGGATTTTTCCGGGGAACCCCTCGGCCCATCGGTGGCATATACTGGATATTGATGACAATCAGAGAGGATGTTTTGTGTCATATGGAGATGAAAACCATTGCCAGCTTTCAGGTGGATCACACCTGTCTCGATCGGGGGATGTATCTCTCTCGTGTGGATGGGGATGTCATGACCTATGATCTGCGTTTTATCCGTCCCAACACCCCGCCGTTTTTGGAGGTTCCGGCGATTCATACGATTGAGCATCTGTTCGCAACTTATGTCCGCAGCAGCCCGCTTGCCGATCAGGTGATCTATTTCGGGCCGATGGGATGCCGGACCGGTTTCTATTTTTTGACGCGCGGCATGACGCATGAGGAGGCCATCTCCCTTACGCGGGAGGCGCTCCGCTTTATCGCCGGGTTTGAGGGAACAATTCCCGGCACGACGGCGGCGGAATGCGGCAATTATCGGGAGCATGATCTGGCGGGCGCGCGGAAGGAGGCGGCCCGGATGTTGCCGATTCTGGAAAATTGGACCGCCTCACAATTGGCATATGCTGGGAAAAATTCCGGAAATTCCATTGAATAGTGAATAAAAATCTGAATAAAATTTTGTGAGAATGCACAAACATTTCCTCTCCCCATTGTCTTTTCGAAAAAAAAGTGTATAATACCAGTCAAAAGGTTACAGCAATGTAACCTTTTGACTGGTATTACGACTGGAAGGAGTGATGTGTTTGGCAACCAACGGGAAAGAGGCTGAACAGTTTCTGTCGCAGATCGCCCGTGGACTGAGACGTCATGTTTCTGCCGCCGGCCGTGGGCTCGGCCGGGCATGTTCGATTGTTTGGAAGAGGGGTTATCGCTTTTCGTATATTGTCGGCGCACAGACCATCCGCTTTGCCCGGTATATCGGCAAACGCGGCGCCGTGCTGCTGCGGCCGGTTGGCCGTTTCGGCATGCGCGTGCTGGATTGGATTCTGTTGCGCCACGCGCGTGCGATCAGGGCGGAGATCCGCCGCATGCGCGAGGGTTTTGCCATGGCAGGCCGACGCGTCCGCGACGCTGCCGGGCGTCATATCGGCCTTGGCATTTTGCAGGCTTTGTGCCTGCCTTACCTTGCACTGAAACGGCATCGCCGCGTGGCGTTCAGCCTGCTGAATCTGGCGGCCCCTGTTGCCGCTGCCTTTGTGCTGATGCTGACGATCCAGCATTGGAGCAGCATCACCTTTGCTCTGGCGCTCGAATACGACGGGCAGCGCCTCGGATATATTTCCGATGAATCCGTGTTTGACACAGCGGTCGCGATGGCGACCGACCGGGTCATCAACACCGACCATTCTTTCGAGGTTGTGCGAACCCCGAAGCTGACACTGACCATGGCGCCGGAAAACGAGCTGCTGGATGAATCGGCAGTCTGCGACCGGATTCTCGAGTCCTCGGATGACGCGATCGCGCAGGTGAGCGGCCTTTATATCGATGGCAAGTTCGAAGGCGCGGTTGCCTCACGGGAGGAGCTGGATATGCTGCTGGACGGTCTGCTTGCTCCTCATCGTACCGGTGCGGAGGGGGAGACGGTCTCCTTCCTGCAGGAGGTTTCGGTTCTCGACGGCCTCTATCCGATTTCCTCCATTATTCCGGTGGAAGAGATGCAAAGTCGTCTGACGGCTTCTTCTGTCGTGGAGAAACGATATACCGTTGAAGCCGGCGACACGCCCATCGGCATCGCCCGCGCCAACAATATGACGCTGGCCGAGCTGCGCGTCCTCAATGCGAACCTCGAAGAGCTGATGTATGTCGGCGAGGAGGTACTGGTGCAGAAGGCTCAGCCCTATCTGCGGGTCAGGGTGACCCGGCAGATCACCTATACCGAGACCATTCCCTTCACCATTATTCAGGAGAAGGACAGCAAGCAGTACGAGGGTGTTCAGAAGGTCAAGAAGGCGGGTAAGAACGGCGAGCGTTCCGTGACCGCCGAGGTGGTGCTGCTGGATGGCGTCGAGCAGGAACGCACCGTTCTCTCGAGCACAGTGATCAGTGAGCCGGTGAACGAGGTGGTAGTGCTCGGCAGCAAAAAGCGCCCGAGCAGCAGCGGCAACATCTATACCCCCGGCACCTCTATCACCAACGGCGACGGGGTCAATACCGGTCGGTTCATCTATCCGGTGCCCGCTGTGACCCGTATTTATCAGCGTTATGGCCGCGGACACAGCGCAGTGGACTTCTCGAGCGGCAATGTCCCGATTTTCAATCAGAAGATCGTGGCGGTCGACGGCGGTACGGTTGTGGAGGTCAACACCAATCCCAATGTGGGCTATGGCCTCTATGTGGTGATCGACCATGGCAACGGGTTGCGGACGCTTTATGCTCACTGTAATTCTCTCAGCGTGGTCAAGGGACAGAAGGTGACCCAGGGACAGGAGATCGCGCGCGTGGGCAGCACCGGTAACAGTACCGGCCCGCACCTGCACTTTGAGATCCTGCACCGCGGTCTGCGCTATGACCCTGCCGAGGCCCTGCAGAATGCGTCGTAGCCGCGCAAAGATCCGCTGGAAGCAGCCGCTGCTTACCCTTGCGGCCTTAACGCTGCTGCTGGCGTTTGACGGCAGCGGCATCCTGCGGGTAGGGCTGGGCTGCGCCGTGCTGCATGAGTGCGGCCACGCGCTGGCTTACCGCCTTTTGTGGCAGCGCTGGCCGGAAATCGAGGTCTCGCCCTTCGGCCTCTGCCTGCGGCTGCGCGGCCTGCCGATGACGAACCTGCAGGAGCTTCTGCTGGCTGCAGCTGGCCCGGCGGTCAACCTGCTGGCCTGTGCGGCAGTGCTGGCCTTCATGCGCGCCACGGCCTATACCTATGGCGGCTACTGGTTCGCCTGCTGCAATCTGCTGGTGGGCGCCAGCAATCTGCTGCCCCTGCCCGGCCTGGACGGTGCGCATATTGCCGTGTGTCTGTTGCATTTTGGCCGGAAATAGGGTACAATAAACTGATACACTAAAAAGCTAAGGATGGTTCACCAACATGGCGGAATTTTCCCCGAAATTTAAAGAAGCATTAAGCCTTGTGCAGAAGCCGGGCCGGTACACCGGCGGCGAGCCGGGTTGTGTCTATAAGGATAAGTCCCTGTCTCTTATACACATCTGACGCTGCCGACGAAGCTAGA
>USLV01000048.1 GCA_900555705.1 uncultured Oscillospiraceae bacterium
ACGAGATGTAGAGAGGTCTCGTGGGCTCGGAGATGTGTATAAGAGACAGAGATTGTGCCGACCGGCCGGGATTTTACCGTTGTCATCGACTACGCCCACACACCGGATGGCCTCGGGAATATCTGCCGGACAATGAAGGATTGCTGCAGCGGCCGTCTGGTGACGGTGTTCGGCTGTGGCGGGGATCGCGACCGGACAAAGCGGCCTGAGATGGGCCGTATCGCGGCGGAGATTTCCGATTTTCTCGTCGTCACATCGGACAATCCGCGCAGCGAGGAGCCGGGCGCGATCATCCGGGATATTCTGGTGGGAGTTGCGGAGCGGCAGACGCCTTATGTTGTGGTGGAAAACCGGGTGGAGGCGATCCACTGGGCGATAGAACATGCCGAGCCGGGAGACACCATTCTGCTCGCCGGCAAGGGGCATGAAACCTACCAGGTGCTCGCGGATGGGGTCATCCATCTCGACGAACGCGAAGTGGTGGCGGAAGCGCTGAGAAAGACAAAGGGAAAGGCTTGAGAAAACCATGGGGAAATGGACGATTATCTGTATGCTGGGAACGGCTCTGTTCGCCTTTCTGGTCAGCAGCCTGCTGGGGAAATGGCTGATTCCGGTGCTGCATAAGCTGAAATTCGGCCAGACCATCCGCGATATCGGTCCCTCCTGGCACAAAAATAAGCAGGGAACGCCGACAATGGGCGGTCTGCTCTTTATCCTGGGCATGGCGGCGGCGCTGCTTATCGCGATTCCGATCTGTCAGTGGGGTCTGCCGATGCTGGGCATCGACAGCGTCCGGGCGCTGGCCGATGATCGGAGCATCACCCGCCTGCTCAGCGGTTTTCTGCTGATGCTGGGCTGCGGGGCGGTTGGCTTCCTGGACGACTATATTAAAGTGGTAAAAAAGCGGAATCTGGGGTTGACGGAGAAGCAGAAGCTGTTTGCGCAATTGCTCATTGCGCTGCTGTATGCGCTCTCTCTGTATCTGGCGGGCGACCATGTCCAGCAAATTCCGTTTGTCGGCCAGGTGGATCTCGGGCTATGGTTCCTGCCGCTCTGCATGTTCATCGTGGTCGCCGCGACCAACGCGGTCAACCTGACCGACGGGATCGACGGCCTCTGTGGCACTGTGAGTTTTATGGCGACGCTGCCGTTCCTTGTGCTGGCCGGTGTCGGCGGTGCGGTTGGACAGGGGCTGACGGCGGCGGCGCTGGCGGGGGCGCTGCTCGGATTCCTGATGTGGAATCTGCATCCCGCAAAGGTGTTCATGGGGGACACCGGATCGCTGTTCATCGGCGGGGCTCTCTGCGCGGTGGCGTTTGGCATCGGCCGTCCGCTGCTGCTGGTTCCGGCGGGCATCGTCTATGTGCTCGAGACGCTGTCTGTGATTTTGCAGGTGTCGTATTTCAAGCTGACACACGGCAAACGGCTGTTCAAAATGAGCCCCATCCACCACCATTTTGAGATGTGCGGATGGAAGGAAAACACCATCGTCACCGTGTTTTCCGCGCTGACGCTGGTGGGGTGTGTGGCCGCTATGCTGCTGGAATGGTATGCATAATCTGTCCGGCACACCGAATACTGTAATACGGAGCATTTTTCCATCCCGGAAAGGAGGACATCTGCATGGCGGCTTCCCGAGCCATTCCAGAAAAAAAACCGGCAGCCAAGAAGAAATTCCGCCTGTTTTCCGTCATTAACGGTTTTGATATGCCCTTTCTCACCCTTGTGATGCTCGTGCTCGCGGTGGGACTGATCTGTATGTTTTCGGCGAGCTACGCCTATGCGCACTACAACGACGGCGACAGCTATTTCTATATCAAGAAACAGCTGGTGTGGGCTGCACTGGGAATTGCCAGCATGCTGATCGTCTCCTGTGTGGACTATCACATCCTGCACCATTTTGCCATCCCGATCATGGTGGTCTCGGTGGCGCTGCTGGTGGTGGTACTGTTCCTGCCCGCGAGCGACGGCATCCATCGCTGGATCCGTATACCGGGCTTCCAGTTCCAGCCCTCTGAAATTGCGAAATTCGGGCTGATTGTGCTCTTTGCCCATTTGATATCTCTCAATCATAAAAAGATGAAAACGTTTCAGGGCGGATTCCTGCCCTTCATGCTGATCCTCGGTGTGACCTGCGCCCTTGTGTTCGAGGAGCCGCATCTGTCCGGCACCATCCTGTTGCTGGCCATCGGGCTTGTTATGATGTATGTCGGCGGCACGCGGGTACTGTATCTGCTCGTGACGCTCGGACTTGGTATGGCGGCGGCCGGTTATCTGATCTTCGGTCAAGGGTATGAAAAGGAGCGGATCGATGTCTGGCTGAATCCGCTCGGTGTGTTTGCCGAGGATCGGAACATCGCCTGGCAGACGGTGCAGTCGCTCTATGCGATTGGCTCCGGCGGCCTGATGGGCCAGGGGCTCGGCAATTCCCGGCAGAAGCATCTTTTCCTGCCGGAACCCCAGAACGACTTTGTCTTCGCCGTGATCTGCGAGGAACTCGGCTTTATCGGTGCGGTGCTCATCATCGTGCTGTTCTCGCTGCTGGTTTGGCGCGGCTTTACCATCGGCATGAAAGCACCGGACAAATTCGGATCGATGCTGGCCATCGGCCTGACCGCCCAGATCGGTATCCAGGTGCTGATGAATCTCGCTGTGGTGACCAACACCGTGCCGAATACGGGTATCAGCCTGCCGTTTTTCAGCTACGGTGGCACCTCGCTGGTCATGCTGCTGGCGCAGATGGGAGTTGTGCTCTCCATCTCGCGGCAGGTGAAAAAACAGGAGTGAGCAGAAGAGAAGGGAGTGAAGCACCATGCGCGTACTGATGACGGGCGGGGGAACCGCCGGACATATCAATCCGGCGCTGGCCATTGCCGAGCGGATCCGACAGGAACGGCCGGAGGCCGAGATCCTGTTTGTGGGCGCGAAGGGGCGGATGGAGACTGAGCTGGTTCCTGCCGCCGGCTATCCGATCGAGACAGTGGATGTGCGCGGCTTCCAGCGGCGGCTGTCACTGAAAAATATCGGGCGCAATGTCTCCGCAGCCGTGCATGCGGTGACGGCGGGCTCGGCCTGTAGCCGGATTCTCCGGGAATTCCGGCCGGATATCGCGATCGGCACCGGTGGCTATGTCAGCGGGCCGATCCTCCGGAAGGCCGCCAAGGCGGGGATTCCGGTTGTTGTACATGAGTCCAACGCCTATCCGGGCGTGACCGTCCGCATGCTGGCAAAATATGCGACTGCGACACTGATCTCCGACGAGGCAGCGCGGAAATATCTGCCGCCGGAGGCACGGGTCGAGGTGACCGGCAATCCGATCCGGACGGACTTCCTGACCATCGACCGGGAAACGGCCCGACGGGAGCTCGGGCTGGACGACCGACCGCTGGTGCTCTCCTTCGGCGGCAGTCTTGGTGCTGCACGCATCAATGAGACGATGGCGGCGGTGCTGATCCGCAGCCGGCAGCAGGGCGGCATCCAGCACATCCACGCCACCGGTCGGAACGGCTTTGAGAAGATGAAGCAGACGCTGGGAGAGGCGGGCGTGCCGCTGAAGGGCGACGGCATTCAGGTGCGGCAGTATATTGACGATATGCCGCGCTGCATGGCGGCAGCGGATGTGGTGATCTGTCGCTGTGGTGCGATGACGTTGAGCGAGCTGCCCGCTGCGGGGAAACCCGCGATCCTGATTCCCTCTCCTTATGTCGCGGAGAACCATCAGTATCACAACGCCATGGCGCTGGTCAACAAGGGCGCGGCGCTTTGTATTGAGGAAAAAGACCTGGACGAAATCGCGCTCTGGAAGGCGCTGGAACAGATTCTGTCGCATCCGGAGACACGTACGCGTATGGAACAGAATGCACGGTCGGCTGCGATTCTGGATGCCGATGACCGTATCTGGCGGGTGATCGCCGGGATTCTCGGCTGATTTTCCAAAACAGTTTTTGTACCATCATCTCGTCCCTCGCATAGGATGGCTTGCAGGCGCACCGCGCCATGCCAACTGATGAGAGGGTGCGTGATATGGAAAAGCTGTTGATTGAGGGCGGCCGCCGTCTGAGCGGCACAATATCGGTTCATGGCGCCAAAAACAGCGCGTTGCCGATCCTGGCAGCGTCGCTGATGGCGGAGGGAGTCAGCGAAATCGCCAACTGTCCCTGTTTGTCCGACGTGCAGGTGGCGATGGACATCCTCCGCCATCTCGGCTGTTCCGCCGAGCGGGACGGGGACATGATTACTGTGGATACCGCCGGACTTGGCGGCAGCGACATCCCCGACGGGCTGATGCAGGAGATGCGTTCCTCCATCGTGTTCCTCGGGGCGATTCTCGCGCGGACGGGAGAGGCCTGTCTCTCTTTTCCGGGCGGCTGCGAGCTGGGTCCCCGGCCGATCGACCTGCATCTCTCCGCGCTGGAAAAGCTGGGGGTCTCGATCGAGGAGGATCACGGTCGTCTCTGCTGCCGGGCGCCGGGACGGCTCCGCGGCGCGTCAATCACGCTGGCGCTCCCAAGTGTGGGAGCGACGGAGAACATATTGCTGGCCGCCTCCACAGCGGTGGGCACAACCGTCATCCGCAACGCGGCGAGGGAGCCGGAGATTGTTGATCTCTGTGCCTATCTCAATGCCTGTGGTGCACGGATCCAGGGCGCGGGCGAGAGTACGCTGACGGTCGAGGGCGTCGAGCGGCTGCATGGCTGCCGCCATCGGGTGATTCCCGACCGCATCGTGGCCGCGACCTATATGGCGGCGGCGGCCGTAACCGGCGGTTCACTGGTACTCCGCCGGATAGAACCGGAGCATATGGCGCCGGTGTTCCCGCTGTTCGAGGAGGCCGGCTGCCGTCTCACGCTCTGGGAGGATGAGCTGCTGATCAGCGCGCCGCCCCGGCTTCGCCGGATGCGGACGGTGCGCACGATGGTCTACCCCGGCTTCCCGACCGATGCGGGGGCACCGTTGCTCGCGATGGCATGTGTTGCCGACGGCACGAGCGTATTCATTGAGAATATATTCGAGAACCGCTACAAATATACCGGCGAGTTGGCGCGCATGGGCGCGCGCATCAAGGTGGAGGGACGCGTGGCCGTTGTGGAGGGAGTCCCGGCATTGTCCGGCGCGCGGGTCAGCTGCACCGATCTGCGTGGCGGAGCGGCACTGGTGATTGCGGCGCTCGCGGCGCAAGGCGAAACCGAGATCGGCGAGCTCGCCCATCTCGATCGCGGCTATGAGGCGCTGACGGACTGCCTGCGGGAAACCGGCGCACAGATTCGGCGGATATAACCTTTTCCGCTGCAAAGGAATGGACTACGAATATGAGCGACGTGAAACATACCAGGGAGGCGGGGACGGCGTCCCCGCCACAGAAAAAGAAAAAACGGCGGCGGATGAACCGCTTCTATACCATGCTGCTTCTGCTTGTGGCCATCGCCGGCATGCTGGTGGCGACTTTTGTGATGCGCGGCATTTGGAAATCCGCGGAGCAGGAGCGGCAGCAGCCGGTTTCCGGCGATGTCCCGGAAGGCAATGCGGGCGGGATTTTCAGCGTCAAAAGCGTGACTGTGACCGGGGATACCCGTTACCGGACCGAGGAGATTATACGGGCTAGCGGTATCTACGTCGGCCAGAGCATCTGGTCGGTCGACAAAAAGGCTGCGATCGAACGGATCCTGGGCGCGTTCCCGTATATCGAGACGGCCTCTGTCTCAAATACGGCCTATGATGCGGTCGAGATTGCCGTAACCGAAACGGCGGAGCTCGGCGCGATGTATGCGAACGGCCAGTGGCTGGTGGTCGGTACCAACGGTAAGGCGCTGGAGGCACTGCCGGTGGAAGGCGACCGGCCGATGCGCTATCTCTATTTCAAAGGCGCGACACCATTGACCGGCGAGCTCGGCCGGCAGGCAATGGACGACCGCAGTCTCGCAATTGCCGAGGAGCTGATTGCGGCCTTTGAAACCTACAAGCTGACCGGGATCTGCGAGATTGATATGACCAACAAAAGCGACATCCGGCTCAACTGGAACAACCGTATCACCATCAAATTGGGCAACGATTCCCAGCTGACGCATCAGGTTGGCGTGGTGGTGAGCATGCTGCCGGGGATCGAAGAGCAATACGGCAGTGAGGCACGGGGACAGATCGACGCCAGCGCCTATTCGAGCGGTGGTGTGTATGCGGTTTTTACGCCGGAAGAGTTGCTGAACCAGACGACCACGACGACAGCCAATCCCGACGGTACAGCCAAAACCACCACGACCAGCGCATTGTAAAAACCAAATACTGGAAAAAGACGGGCGGCGGCACAAAAAAATTCTATTTTTCTCCGGAGAAATCCGGATTTGCTGTTGAATTTCAGAAAGGTGCATGTTAAAATTATAGAAAGTATATCCAGCCGTCCAAAAAGAGGCACGGCTGCCGACTGAAGTCATGCGCGGAATGCAGTGCCGCAGGAAATATATTGCTTGGGAGGACGTATCAAATGGGCTTTGAATTTGTGGAAGAATTCGTTGACGGCGTTCAAATAAAGGTGGTAGGCGTCGGCGGCGGCGGCGGAAACGCGGTCGACCGCATGGTGCGCGCCGGTATTCTCGGTGTGGAGTTCGTCGCGATCAACACCGACCGTCAGGCGCTTGCGCGCTCTCAGGCAACCCAGAAAATCCAGATCGGCGAGAAGCTGACCAAGGGACTGGGCGCAGGAGCAAAACCTGAGGTTGGAGAGAAAGCAGCCGAGGAGAGCATCGAAGAGCTCAAACAGATCATGGAAGGCGCTGATATGGTATTCGTCACCTGCGGTATGGGCGGCGGAACCGGAACAGGTGCAGCACCGGTTGTTGCCAAGATCGCCAAGGAGCAGGGCATCCTTACCGTTGGTGTTGTGACCAAGCCATTCAAGTTTGAAGCAAAGACACGTATGGTCAACGCAGAGTCCGGTATTGAGAGACTCAAGGAAAATGTTGATACTTTGATCGTGATCCCGAATGATAAATTATTAGAGATTGTAGACCGCAGAACAACCTTCCCGGATGCATTAAAGAAGGCAGATGAGGTGCTTCAGCAGGCGGTTCAGGGAATCACAGACCTGATTAATATGCCGGCATTGATTAACCTTGACTTCGCAGATGTTCAGACTGTTATGAAGGACAAGGGTCTTGCACATATCGGTATCGGTATGGCTAAGGGTGATGATAAGGCAATTGAGGCAGTCAAACTGGCTGTTACCAGTCCATTGCTCGAGACAACTATTAATGGAGCAAGCCATGTTATTATCAATATTTCCGGTGATATTTCCCTGATGGATGCAAATGATGCAGCAAGCTATGTACAGGATCTGGCAGGAGAAGATGCAAATATCATCTTTGGTGCAAAATATGATGAGACAATGACAGATGAGGCAACGATCACAGTTATTGCAACAGGACTTGAGACAAAGCCGACAGGTAATAAGATCATGCCGGATTTAAAATATCAGACAACATCAACACCAACCGCAAGACCGACTGCACAGAGTTTTACGGCAAGACCACAGGTAACACCGACACCGGTGCAGAATTCCATGCCGATGCAGAACTCCGTGCCGGTACAGAATACAACAAGTACCTTAAGCGGAATCAAGAAGCCGGCAAAACCGGTCAGCAATGTACCGGAAAAAGATATCCAGATTCCGGCATTCTTAAAGAATACAAGAAAGTAAATGCACTTTCGCGGTAAAGGATCATACAGAGCAGTGGATGTGAAAGCGTCTGCTGCTTTTTGTTTCCGATAGAGATTAGGGGCAAAGGGCGGTTTCTTT
>USLV01000049.1 GCA_900555705.1 uncultured Oscillospiraceae bacterium
GTAAAGTTTTTTGGCTGTACACTTGGCGGCGTCAGGCCACGGCAGGCGACAGTCATCGCCGCCAGATGCGCCGGTGTCGTTCCGCAGCAGCCACCGACCAGCCAGGCCCCCTTTTCCGCCAGTGTCCGCATCGCCCCGGCAAACGCCTCCGGTTCCACATCAAACACGGTCCTGCCGTCCACGCTGTGGGGCAATCCGGCATTGGGATTCAGCGCCACCGGAAGCGAACAACAGGTGAGCAGCTCTTCCAGCAGCCCCATCATCTGCTTCGGACCGAGACCACAGTTGACACCAATCGCGTCCACTCCGAGTCCCTCCAGCAACGCCACGACGGTCGGGATATCGCCACCGGTCAACAATTTCCCACGCTCATCGAATATCATGGTCACCATCACCGGCAGCGAGGTGTGCTCCTTCGCGGCCAGAACCGCCGCCTTAACCTCATATGTATCTCCCATCGTCTCGATCAGCACCGCGTCCGCCCCCGCCGCCTCACCGGCAGCGGCCATCTCAGAAAACAGCGCATAGGCGGCTTCGAACGAGAGATCGCCAAGCGGCTCCAGCAGCTTGCCGCTTGGACCGATATCCAACGCAACAAAACAGTCATCCCGTCCGCTCTCTACGATCGCCCTTCTGGCAAGGTCGATCCCTTGTCGAATAAGCTGATCCACCTGATAGGGTGTTTCCCGCAGCTTGAGCGCATTGGCCCCGAAGGTATTCGCCTTGAGTATCTGGCAGCCTGCCGCGAGATACTGCCGGTGAATATCCTGTACGACCTCCGGACGTTCGATATTCCAGGTCTCGGGCAGTACGCCGCCCGGCAGTCCCGCCTGCTGTAACATAGTGCCCATCGCACCGTCAAAAAATAGCAGCTGTTTTCCCAGCAATTCACGCAAATTCATCCGGTCTCCCCCTCTTTTCGAAACGGACAATTCGTTTTGGAACAGGTTTCGCAGCGGTGTATATGACAGCTTCCGGCATCCGTTGTGAGCCCGATGAAAGCCGTCACCGACTTGGTCGGCACCAGCATACTGCTGTCGGTCGTCGTAAGGCCGATTCGCTTGTCCGCCTCCAATATATCTAACAATGCCCGCTGACAGGACAGCGGGCAATCCCCGTAGCCGGGGCTGAATCGCGCACGGAGATATAACCCCTCTGCCGCGACAGCCCGCTCGAGCTCGGTCTGCTGTTCATCGCAATAGGCCTCAATCCGGGCAGCAGCACAGGCCTGCATCACCACCGCCCGGCTCATCGACAGCTTTTCGAAGCGTTGCAGCAACCGATCCGCCTGCGCTCCCAGTGTAGCCGCGAACAGGAACACCTCCCGACAGCCCGCAAGATGGGCGGCCAGACTATCGCTCTCAATTGGCAGTTCACCCACCATCAGCTGCCTGCCCTTCGCCGAGAACGGCAGACGCCGAACACAACTGTGCGGCGTAATGTCGTCGAGCTCCGCGAGACAGTCCTCTGCAAGCCGGACAATCTCCGGCTCCGGCTCGCGGTCGCGATAACCGAGATAACGCCACACCTCCGAGCGGGACGTCATCAGATCGGCTCCCGGCCCAGCACGGCGGAGAGATTAGCCGCAATACTGGCCGCCACATCCGGTTTGTTCATCGTATACACATGGATTCCCCGCACACCATTGGCCACGAGGTCAATGATCTGTTCGGTAGCATAGGCAATGCCTGCCTGCTTCATGGCGGCAGGATGATCACCAAATTTGTCGAGAATCATCCGGAAACGGTTCGGTAATGTGGTGCCGGATAACTGACTGATCCGATTGATCTGCCGTGCATTCGTCACCGGCATCACCCCCGCGATGACCGGAACGGTGATGTCTTTCGCGAGAATTCGGTAGAGAAAGCTGTAGAGCACACTGTTATCGAAAAACATCTGGGTGGTCAGGAAATCGCAACCGCTGTCCACCTTTTGCTTCAGATGCTCAATATCCTCCGCCTGATTGCCACATTCCACATGGCCCTCCGGATAACAGGCGGCACCGATACAGAAATCTCCGTTTGCGCGGATATCTTCGATCAGCTGACAGGCATACCGATACTGCTCCGGCAGTGTGCCACCCTGCGGGATATCGCCGCGCAGCGCCAGCACATTTTCAATGCCGCCCGCTCGAAACCCGTCGAGCATACCACCGATCTCCTCCCGCGTGGAGGAAACACAGGTCAGATGCGCAAGTGCCGTCACTCCGACACCCTCGATGTCCTTGGCAATCTCAATGGTATGGCGGAGGTACCGCCGCTCGCGCCATAGGTCACACTCATAAAATCCGGCGAAAGCGCCGCAATCTTGCCGACCGCCTGCCGAATCGGGCGGATCTCCGCCGCCGGATCCGCATTGTTTTTCGGGGGGAATACCTCAAACGAAAGTGTCGGGCGATCCCCCGCCAGTAAATCCGCTATTCGCATACTATCGCGCCTTTCATATACAGTAATCCATCACGTTTTTAGCCTGCTGACGTTCCAGCAGATCCTGTAGCGTGATGTTATCCACAACCTGGTCGACAGCCTCCTTCAGTTGCCGCCACACCTCCACGGTCACACAATCCTCCGCCCGGTCACAAACCCGTCCGTCCTCCAGACAATCCACCGGTGCCAGACTTCCCTCCATCAGACGCAGAATCATACCGACCGTGTAATCCGCAGGCGGGTGAGCAAGCCGATAGCCCCCCTGTGCACCCCGTACACTCTTAACATAGCCGACCCGATTGAGTTGGGTAATGATCTGTTCAAGATATTTATCCGAAATCCCCTGTCGAGAAGCGATCTCCTTCAGCGGAATATAGCCGTCCGTTCCATGCACCGCCAGATCCAGCATCAGCCGCAGTGCATATCGTCCCTTCGTGGATATTTTCACGATCCGACGCTCCTTTCACAGCATTGCTACTCTCATTGTAACACAAGACCGGCAAAAAATCCATAGCAAATCCCTAGGAATTTGCTACGATCCGACCGCCGCCCAGCAGCAGCCGTTCCCGGTAGAACACCACCGATTGACCGGGCGTGATCGAACGCTGCGGTTCATCAAAGGTCAGGCGGACGGTGTCCGGACCGGTCGGAACCAGCATCGCCGGAGCCGGCGGCGCCTGGTACCGAATTTTTGCCTCCACGCGGATTGGTCCGTCCGGCACCGGAATCGAGAGAAAATTCACCATATCCGCCGTGAGCGAACACGCACATTGCCGACCCTCTTCCCCGAGAGTCACCGTATTGGCAGCCGCGTCGATACCCGTTACAAACATCGGTTTTCCAAACGCAATGCCAAGCCCCTTGCGCTGGCCAATTGTATAGCGGGCGATTCCCAGATGCCGTCCAATAACCTGCCCCTGCTCATCCAAAAACTCCCCCGGCGGAAGCGGATGACCGATATACCTCTCCAAAAAGGCCGCATAGCCGTCCTCCGGTACAAAACAAATCTCCATGCTGTCGCCCTTATCCGCGACCGGCAATCCTGCCCCCCGCGCGAGTGTCCGTACCTCCTCTTTTTCCATTCCGGCGAGCGGGAACAGCGTATGTGCCAGCTGATGCTGTGTCAGACTCCAGAGCACGTAGCTCTGATCCTTCGGCGAATCCTCGCGAAACAGCTGCCAGCGGTCGGATGCCTCGTCCAGACTTCGATGGGCATAATGGCCGGTCGCGATACCGTTCCAGCCATTTTCCAACGCAAAGTCCAGCATCGCGCCGAATTTGATGGTGCGGTTGCAGGTGACACAGGGGTTTGGCGTCCGGCCCGCGAGATACTCCGATACGAACTCCTCCACTACCCGCTCGCGGAAGGTTTCGCTGAGATCAAGCACATGGTGTGGGATTCCGAGCATATCACAAACCCGCCCGGCATCGGCGATATCCTGCTCCCCCGTCGCTTCGCCTGCGTCGGGCAGACCTCGGCGAAGGCGAAGCGTGACGCCCTCCACCCGATATCCCTGCCGGAGCAGCAGCAGAGCCGCTGCCGAACTGTCCACGCCGCCGCTCATTCCCACGGCAATCGTCGCCATACGATTTGCCTCCCTTACCGTTTTTGATTCAAAAAGGCGCCCGCCGGGTCTTGCCCAACGGACGCCTTCCGTCGATTTCCTCTTTCAGTTGGTCCGACCGATATCCCGGCGATACTGCACACCGTCGAACCGAATGCTCTTGACCGCCGCATAGGCCCGATCCAGCGCCTGCTCGAGCGTCGGCGCCATCGCCGTCACCCCCAGCACGCGACCGCCACTCGTGACGTATTTGCCGTCGTCGAGACGCGTTCCCGCGTGATAGACCACATCCGCCAGCGGACTCTGGCCCTTATCGTCCAGTCCATGAATCTCGCAGCCCTTCGCATAGCTGCCCGGATAGCCGCCGGAGGCCATCACCACGCAGGCACAAGCCTCATCCGACCACTCGATATCCAACGCCGAGAGACGCTCTTCCCGCACTGCCTCCAGAATATCGATCAAATCGGTTTTCAGCCGCGGCAGTACCACCTGTGTTTCCGGATCGCCGAATCGGCAGTTATATTCGATCACCTTTGGCCCCGCTGGTGTCAGCATCAGCCCAAAGAAAAGGCAACCCTTGAAGGGACGTCCCTCCTTTGCCATGGCGTCCACCGTCGGCTGAAAGATATGGGTCATACAGTAGTCGGCATCCGCCGCCGTATAGTGCGGGTTGGGGCTGATATTGCCCATGCCGCCGGTGTTGGGGCCCTGATCGCCGTCAAACACCCGCTTGTGATCCTTCGCAGAAACCATCGGTCGAACGGTTTTGCCATCTGTAAAGGCCAAAACCGATACCTCTGGGCCCGTCAGGAATTCCTCCACAACCACCCGCCTGCCGGAATCCCCGAACTTGCGATCTTCCATGATTTCGTGCAGCGCCTGCTCAGCCGCCGCATAGTCGTCGCAGAGCACCACACCCTTTCCGAGCGCCAGTCCGTCCGCCTTGATCACCGCCGGATAGGTATTCTGTTCCCGGATATAGGTGAGCGCAGCAGCCGGATCGTCGAACACCTCATAGCCGGCGGTCGGGATGCCGTACTTCTTCATCAAGTTTTTGGAAAACACCTTGCTGCCCTCGAGAATCGCCGCGTCGGCACGTGGGCCGAACGCCGGAATCCCGGCCGCCTCCAGTGCATCCACCATCCCCGCAACCAGCGGATCATCCGGCGCGACAAAGACCAGCTCCACCTGCAGCTGGCGCGCAAGCGCCACCACACCCGGAATATCCGTCGCCGCCACATCAAAACAGACCGCGTCCGCCTGAATACCGCCGTTGCCCGGCGTACAGTACAGCTTACCGCAGCGCGGGCTCTTTTTCAGCGCGCGGATAATCGCATGCTCCCGTCCGCCGCCGCCCACAACCAGAATATCCATCCGTCTCCTCCTCAATGATGGAAGAGGCGCATGCCTGTAAAGGCCATCACCATTCCATATTTGTTGCAAGTCTCAATCACATTGTCGTCACGGATCGAGCCGCCCGGCTCGGCAATATACTGCACACCTGTCTTGTGAGCACGCTCAATGTTGTCGCCAAAGGGGAAGAACGCATCCGATCCGAGAGACACGCCGGTCAACGTATCCAGCCATTCGCGCTTCTCCTCACGCGTAAGGGGTTCGGGCTTCACGGTGAAGAAGTTCTCCCAGACGCCGTCTGCGAGCACATCCGCCCAATCCTCCGAGACATAGACGTCGATGGTATTGTCGCGATCCGGGCGGCGGATATCCGCACGGACGGGCAACGCCAGCACCTTCGGATGCTGCCGCAGATACCAGACGTCGGCCTTGTTGCCCGCAAGTCGGGTGCAATGGATGCGGCTCTGCTGTCCCGCGCCGACACCGATCACCTGGCCGTCCTTTGCATAGCAAACAGAATTCGACTGGGTATATTTCAGCGTAATCAGCGAGAGCAGCAGATCGCGCCGCGCATTTTCCGGCAGCGTCTTACTGTCGGTGACGATATTGTCCAGCAGCGCATCATTGATCTGAAAATTGTTTCGTCCCTGTTCAAAAGTGATGCCGAACACATCCTTGTGCTCCACCGACGCCGGTACATAGTTCGGATCAATCTTCACCACGTTATAGCTGCCCTTGCGCTTGGTTTTAAGAATCGCCAGCGCCTCGTCGGTATAGCCCGGCGCAATCACGCCGTCCGATACCTCACGGGCGAGCAGCGTCGCCGTTTCGCGGTCACAGACATCCGAAAGCGCAACCCAGTCGCCATAGGAGGACATGCGATCCGCTCCGCGCGCCGCCGCATAGGCAGAGGCAATCGGCGACAGCTCGAGATCATCCACAAAATAGATGCGCCGCAGCGTGTCGGACAGCGGCTGCGCAACTGCCGCGCCCGCCGGGCTGACATGCTTGAACGACGTCGCCGCGGGCAGACCCGTCGCGCGCTTGAGTTCGCTGACCAACTGCCAGCCGTTGAGCGCATCGAGAAAGTTGATGTAGCCGGGTTTGCCGTTCAGCACGGTCAGGGGCAGTTCGCCCTGCTCCATATAAATCCGCGACGGCTTCTGATTCGGGTTGCAGCCGTACTTCAATTCCAGCTCTTTCATGCCTCTTCCTCCTGATCATGCTTGTTGATGATGATGGTATCGCTGCTGCCGTCCGCCAAGCTGATATAGGAAACGTACAGCGACACCTTGTTGTCCTCATTCAGATTCATCCATGTATCCAGCGCCAGCTGCTCAATGTCGCCGTGCAGCGCCACCTTCTCCGGCTCGCCCGCGAAGGACGGAATCGGATTGCCGTCGCACTGGTAGGTGTGGATGAAATTTCCCTCGCCCGCCTTGGGCTGCGCGTACTCATAGAAATAGCGCAGGACGCTGCTTTCGTCGCCGTCGTCGGACTTGATGATGGACAGCTTGTAGGATGCTTTGCCGTCCGCGACGCGCACCAAGCCGCTGATGCGGGGCGTCCAATTCGGGCGGTCGTCCTCGAACGTGCGGGTACGCAGCGCGTCCTCGAACGTCTGCCCATTCTGCATGAAGTCGTAGACCGTGTCGGTCTGGTCGCCGTTGGTGACGATGGTGTATTCGCCGCCCGGCAGTACGCGGACAGGCGCGTAGATAATCAGGTGCGGATCGGTCATCAGGCTTTCGTCGTGCGCCTTGGTGATGATGCCGTCATCCGTCTCCTCAAAAATGCGGTTGCGGCTGTTGACGCTGCGGCCCATGATAAAGTAGACAATCACGGCATATTCGCCGCTTTCGTCCACGCCGAGGCAGATGCCGCGCCCAGGATAGGTGTTATTGCTCAGCACGTCGTTCAATTCCTGCTTCTTCATTGCCTTTCCTCCCGCTTTTTTGCGATTTCGCCTGCCACCTGCTCCAGCGCCTGCGGCAGCAGAATCCACTCCGCCTGCTCCATCACGCGCCGCTGCAAGGTTTCCGGCGTGTCGCCCGGCAGCACTTCGACGGCTTTCTGCGCGATAATATCGCCGCCGTCGGTAATTTCGTTGACAAAATGCACCGTCGCGCCCGTGACCTTCACGCCGCGCTTAAGTGCCGCTTCGTGCACATGGAGTCCATAGAAGCCGTCGCCGCAAAAGGACGGAATCAGGCTCGGATGGATGTTCAAAATCCGGTGGTCATACGGGCGGATGACGTTCTCCGGCAGAATCGTCAGGAAGCCCGCCAGCACAACGACATCAATCGCGTTTTCACGCAGCAGGGTCAGCAGACGCTCGCCGTAATTCTCCGGCGCTTCGCCCTTCTCCTTGCGCAGGACGGCATGGGCGATTCCAGCGTTTTCCGCGCGAGTCAGCGCATAGGCGGATGCGTTTGAC
>USLV01000050.1 GCA_900555705.1 uncultured Oscillospiraceae bacterium
GTCGGCAGCTTCAGATGTATATAAGAGACAGGTGGTGACACCATATGAACGAGCCTGAATCATAGCCCGCCGGTTTTCAAACGGATTGCCCGTTTTTTCCTGTATGAAGCCTTGTCTCGCCGGACATGCTACCCCTGTCGTCTTATGACGCAGAAAGACAGAGGGGTGTTCACCGGATGCGGAGACTGAAACGGATGAAATGCAGCGCATGCCTGTTTGTGATCGGCGGGCTTGCCTATAACCTGATTGAAATCCTGTGGCGCGGCTACAGTCATTGGACCATGTTTTGTGTCGGCGGCCTCTGCTTCCATTTGATCGGTCGGATCCAGAGTCGCTGCCGGAAATGGCGGCTGCTCTATCGCTGCATGCTCTGCTCGGCCGGTATCACGACGGTGGAATTTTTGAGCGGCTGTCTGGTCAACCTGCGCTGGAAGATGGATGTCTGGGACTATAGCAGCCTGCCCGGCAACCTGCTCGGTCAGGTCTGTATTCTCTACACCCTGATCTGGGGCGGAATCAGCGCGTTTGCCATGCCGCTGTATGATAAATGCCGAGGCCTTGTGGAAGGCCTCGGCACCAGACGGCAGCATCTCTCCGAACGCTCATAATTTTTTTGCGCAGATATCCGCGAGGGGACAGCCCTCACATTTCGGCGACCGGGCGGAGCAGACCTCCCGCCCAAACAGCACCAGCCGATGACAGAAATTGTTGCTCTCCTCCGGCGGCAGCAGCTTCCGCAGCGCCAGCTCCACTTTGTGAGGATCCTTTGTGGCACAGAGGCCAAGCCGATTGGAAATGCGGATACAATGGGTATCCGCCACCACAACGCCCGGCACGCCATAGACATCCCCGCAGACGAGATTGGCGGTCTTTCGGCCGACACCGGGGAGACGGAGCATTTCGTCCACTGTGTTCGGGATCACTCCATCGTATTCATCCCGCAGCATGGCCGCCATCCCGACGATATCCCGGGCCTTCATCTTAAAAAAACCACAGGACCGGATATAGGGTTCGACCTCCTCCGGTGTGGCCTCCGCGAACGCGTCGATATCCGGAAAACGCGCGAACAGCGCCGGTGTCACCATATTGACCCGGGCGTCGGTGCACTGCGCGGAGAGCCGGACGGAAACCAGCAGCTGGAAAGGATCCCCGGCCTCCAGCGAGCAGACGCCGTCCGGATACCGCCCCTTCAGCCGTTCAACCGCCAGAAGGGCGGTTTCTTTTTTATTCATGGGGAATCGACTCCTTTTGACAGTGACTTTTTTTCAGCATACCACGCTTCGAAGCCGCTGTCAATCGTCGTTTTTCCGAAGAGCCAGATCGGCAATCAATGCTGCGATCACGCCGACCGTCAGTACCGCCGGGGCCGCTTCAGCGAATCCCCGGATATAGCGGAGCGCCAGAAGGTAGTCCGGCAAAAAAGGCAGCGCGGCATAGAGCAGCATGGCCGACAGGCAGAGCACAACCGTCAGTTGGCAGCAGCCATGCAGCACGTTTTGCGAAAATTTATGCAGCTGGGCGAGTTGCCGAACAGCACCGGTCAGTTTTTGCCGCATGGGAACATCTCCTTTCCTTTGCGTATAGACTATGCTATACTGGTTGATAACACCCAGTATAGCAAGCGGTAGCCTCGTTCACAAGCGGGAGATTGCTGGCAATTTTCGAAAAGGAGCGTATGCATATGGTGATCGGCGCGTCAACCTCCAACCTCTATCCGGAACGGACAGAGAAGGCGCTGGAGCAGCTTCTCAAGCTTGGCTTTCACGAATTGGAGGTTTTTCTCAACACCGAATCCGAACTCAGTGAAGACTACATCCATGCCATGCGGGAACGAGCGGATGCTGCCGGTGCCCGTATTCGTGCGGTACATCCCTACAGCTCCTTTATGGAACCCTATCTGCTGTTTTCCGTCTATGAGCGGCGGACAGAGGACGGGCTGCGGTTTTATGAACGCCTGTTTGCGACTGCCGCGACGCTCGGTGCGGACTATCTTGTTCTGCATGGAGACCGGTTGGACAGCAGTCTGCCGTCCGAGGAGTTCGCGGAGCGGTATTCCCGGTTATATGAGAGCGGCAGGCGACAGGGAATAACGCTTTTGCAGGAAAATGTGGCGCGCTTTCGTTCGCGGACGCCGGATTTTGTACGCGAGATGCGACGGCTGCTCGGGGAACGGGCACAGTTTGTGCTGGATGTGAAGCAATGTGCCAGAAGCGGCGTCGCTGTGGCCGATATGCTTGAGGCGATGGAGGGAGCAATCCGGCATGTACACATCAGCGATCATGATGCGACACACGACTGCCTGCTGCCGGGCCGGGGGACAATGGACTATCCGGCGCTGTTTGCCGCGTTGGCGGCGGGTGGTTTTGACGGCTCGGTGATGCTCGAGCTGTATCGGGAAAACTACGGCCGTCCGGAGGAACTTTTGGAGGGGAAGCGGCATCTCGAAGGTGTTTTCACCTCGTTGTGGCCGGTTTGATAAAAAATCTTGCACTTTTTCACGGAACATGTTATACTCTATGTAGACTTCAACAATGCGGAATCTGCTATAGGAAGTGATAAGCCGTGAAATGTCCGTTTTGTGGGTATACGGAGAGCAAGGTGATCGATTCCCGACCGACCGACGAGGATGCGCGAATCCGCCGTCGCCGGGAATGCCTCGGCTGCGGAAAACGCTTTACGACCTATGAAATCATTGAGAGCCTGCCTGTCATTGTGGTGAAAAAGGACAAATCACGCGAGGCGTTTGATCGCGCCAAGCTTCTCGGCGGTCTGCTGCGCGCCTGCGAAAAGCGGCCGGTTTCGGTGGAAACGTTGGAGCACGCAGTGGATACCATTGAGGCAAAGCTCCAGAATTCGCTCGAGCGGGAGATTCCTTCTGTGCAGATCGGCGAATACGCCATGGAGGCGCTCAAGGAGATCGATGAGGTGGCCTATGTCCGCTTCGCATCGGTCTACCGACAGTTTACCGATATCAACAGCTTCCATGAGGAGATCAGCAAACTGATCCATAAATAACAGCATGTGGAAAACCGGGGCCTGAGAGGCCCCGGTTTTTTTATTGGGATTTGACAGGTCTCCCAGAATATGGTAGGATATTTGCATATGGTTGCGCGCGCAACGATCGGAGGGGGATACATGGAATCACTGATGCGATATATCAAGCGGATTTCCCGCTGCTTTACACTCTATCGCGGCAGACAACTGGAGGAGACCGGCATCAACGGCTATCAGCACTCCTATCTGCTGCTGATCTGTGACCGGCCCGGCATCTCACAGGAGCAGCTTGCCGAGCGGTTGTATGTCAACAAAAGCAACGTCACCCGCCAGCTCGCGTCGCTGGAGCAGGGAGGATTTATCCGGCGGGAAGCGGATCCCGTCGATCGCCGGCAGCTCCGGGTCTATCCTACCGAGCGGGCCGAGGCGCTGATTCCGGCAATCCGCCGGATCATTGTCGACTGGAACGATGAGCTGCTCGCGGGACTCTCGGACACGGAACGGAAGCAGCTCTTTGCGCTGCTGCGGCTGATGGCACAGCGGGCGGCTGAGCGCACCGGCGCAAAAGAGGGGGAGAAGAGGAAACTATGAAGCGGGTCTTTGGCTATCTGCGTCCCTATGCACTGCGTATTACGCTGGGGATGATCATCAAATTCATCGGCACCATCATGGATCTGCTGCTGCCTTGGATCCTTGCGTATATCATCGACGAGTTGGTGCCGGAGCTGCAGCAGAGTGGCATGTATACGCCGCTGTTTCTCTGGGGCGGCGCGATGCTGCTCTGCTCGGCCGTCGCGCTGTTCGGCAATATCATCGCCAACCGGATGGCCTCCCGCGTGGCACGGAATACGACCGAACGGCTACGGCACGATCTCTTTTCCCGGATCATGCGCCTATCCTGTCGCCAGACAGACGAGTTCACGATCCCATCGCTCGAATCCCGCCTGACCACAGATACATATAACGTCCACCAGATGCTCGGCATGATGCAGCGGTTGGGCATCCGGGCGCCGATCCTGCTGACCGGTGGTGTGATGGTCACCTGGAAGCTGGAGCCGGTGTTGACGCTGGTGCTGCTGTCGGTGCTGCCGCTGATCGGCTTTACCGTTTACTGCATCTCCCGAAAAGGGGTACCGCTTTACACAGAGCTGCAGCGTTCGGTCGACCGGATGGTGCGGAAGGTGCGCGAGAGCGCATCCGGCATCCGCGTCATCAAGGCATTGTCAAAAACCAATTTTGAAAAGGCGTCATTTGAAGCGGTCAACAATGAGGTCGTTGCGAAGGAGACGCGGGCAGCCACCACGATGGCGACAAGCAACCCGCTGATGAATCTGTTTTTGAATCTTGGGCTGACACTGGTCATCGTTGTCGGCGCGTTTCGCGTCAACGACGGCTTGACCAAACCCGGCACCATCATCGCCTTTCTCAGCTACTTCACCATCATTCTTAACGCCATGCTGTCCATCACCCGCATGTTCGTCATGTATTCCAAAGGCAGCGCCTCAGCGGGACGTATATGCGAGGTACTGGATACGCCGGAGGATCTGCTTCTGCTTCCGGCGGATATGAATCAACCGGCCGAGCGGGAGCATGTCGTGTTCGAGCATGTGTCGTTTTCCTATAGTGGCCGAACCGGGACGCTGCACGACATTCATTTTTCCCTGAAGCGCGGGGAGACGCTCGGCATCATCGGCGCCACCGGCAGCGGCAAAAGCACACTTCTGCGGTTGCTGCTGCGGTTCTATGACCCGGATAAAGGAGAAATTCGCATTGCGGGACGGGATGTCCGCAGTATACCGCCGGAGAAGCTGTATCAAAAATTCGGCGTCGCTTTTCAGCACGATTTCCTTTTTGCCGATTCGATCGCGGAGAACATCCGCTTCGGCCGCGCACTCTCGGATGAGGAGTTGGCCGCTGCTGCCGCCGACGCGCAGGCTGCTCCCTTTATTGAAGAACTGGCGGATGGCTATTCCCATCTGCTGACGGCCAGGGGAACCAATCTGAGCGGTGGGCAGAAGCAGCGGCTGTTGATCGCCCGGGCTCTGGCGGATACCCCGGAGATTCTGCTGCTCGACGATTCCTCCAGCGCGCTGGACTATGCGACCGACGCACGGCTGCGGCAGGCGATTCGGGCGCGCGGCTGCGGTGCGACGACGATTCTCGTCGCCCAGCGGGTCAGTTCGATCCGACACGCCGATCACATTCTGATACTCGAAAATGGGCGGATGCTCGGCTACGGCACCCATGAGGAGCTGCTGCGCTCCTGTGCGAGCTATCGCGAAATTGCACAGTCCCAGATGGGAGCGGGAGGTGAGGACATTGCGTAAGCAACAGGCGGAGAAGCCATCCGTACCAAGCAGACGCCGGGTGCTGCTGCGGCTCTGGATCTATCTCGCGCGGTATCGCTGGCTGCTGGTGCTGGCGCTGTTCCTGACCGTCTCCGGCAACCTGCTGGCGCTGGTCGGCCCCGCTCTCTCCGGTCGGGCGATCAACGCCATGCAGGCGCCCGGACAGGTGAACTTCGAAGAAGTCTGGCTCTTTGCCGGGCTGATGGCGGTGTTCTATGCCGTCTCCGCACTGCTCGGCTATATCCAGTCGCGGGTGATGATCCGGCTCGGTCAACGGGTGGTGTTCCGGATGCGGAAGGATGTGATGGAGCGTCTGTTGACGCTGCCGGTCGGCTATTTTGACCGCACGCAGACGGGCGATATCGTCAGTCGAATTTCCTATGACATCGACACCATCAACGCTTCGCTGTCCAACGATCTGCTGCAAATCTGCACCAGTGTGATCACGGTTGTCGGCTCACTGACAATGATGCTGACAATCTCGCCGGTACTGGTGCTGGTCTTTGCGGTGACGATTCCGCTATCGGTGCTGTTCACCCGCTATATGACCCGGCGGGTACGGCCGCTCTTCCGCAGACGCTCCGCCAAGCTCGGCGAGCTCAACGGCTTTGTCGAGGAGATGGTCTCGGGTCATCGCACCATCAAGGCCTACCATCAGGAGAACACCATGATCGGCCGCTTCGACCAAAATAACACCGAAGCAGTGGATGCCTATTACACCGCTGATTATTACGGCAGTATGACCGGGCCGTCGGTCAACTGCATCAACAACCTTTCCCTTTCCATGATCAGTGTGTTCGGCGCACTGCTCTTTCTCTCCGGGAAGCTGATGATCGGCGATCTCTCCGCGTTTGTGCTCTATTCCCGCAAGTTTTCCGGCCCCATCAACGAGATGGCGAACATCATCAGCGAGCTGCAATCCGCCTGCGCGGCAGCCGACCGTGTCTTCCGACTGCTGGATGAGTCTCCCGAACCGGCGGATGCCCCGGATGCACAGCTGCTCGACTGTGTACAGGGGCGTGTGTCGTTGCGCGACGTCACCTTCGGCTATCTACCGAATCAGCCTGTGATCCAGGGGCTCTCATTCGAGGCGGAACCGGGCAGCCTGACGGCGATCGTCGGCCCGACGGGCGCGGGGAAAACCACGCTGATCAACCTGCTGATGCGGTTTTATGATCCGCAAGCGGGCGTCATTGAGGTGGATGGACAGAACACCCGCAGCGTGACACGCGACAGCCTGCGCCGTGCCTATACCATGGTATTGCAGGACACCTGGCTCTTCACCGGCACCGTATTTGATAACATCGCCTACGGCAAGGCGGGAGCCACGATGGAAGAGGTCGAACGCGCCGCCCGTGCCGCCCATATCCACACCTATATCGAAAGTTTGCCGGATGGATATCAGACGGTGCTCGACGAGGACGGCCAAAGCCTGTCGAAGGGACAGAAGCAGATGTTGACCATCGCGCGGGCCATGCTGCTGGATTCGCCGATGCTGATCCTTGACGAGGCAACCTCCAACGTCGATACCCAGACCGAACAGCAGATTCAGGAGGCGATGACAACGCTGATGCAGGGGCGTACCTGCTTCGTCATCGCCCACCGGCTGTCCACCATTCAGAACGCCGACCATATTCTGGTCGTGAATGGCGGGCGGATTGTCGAACAGGGCAACCACGAGACCCTGATCCGGCAAAACGGATTCTATGCAAAGCTCTATCAGGCACAGTTCCAGTAAAGGAGCAGACTCTCTCGATTCGAAATCCCCCCATTTGTCAGACAGTATGGTAAAAGGTCTAACAAATGGGGGGATTCACTATGCCAAAAGGAATTTTAATCCATCCCGCCGTTCTTTTTTGCTGCGAAGGACATATCCCGCGCCTGTCCCGCATACAGTGGGGATAGACACATATTGCTAAGGGAGAGGTGCACTCATGGACTTTCAGGTGATGGAGAAGGAGATTGCTGTCTGCGAGATGCTGGCGGATACGTTCAGCGAACAGCCGGTGGATTGCGATTTTGTCCTTCCGGACTATTGCCCCGACATCGCGGCCGTTTTGAAATGTACGCTGGATCCCCGCATTCAGACCCGTCAGCAGAGCACGGACCGTCTGATTGCGGATGGAACGGTGCTGATGCGGGTGCTGTATCTGGACGAGGATCGGAAATGCGTGCGGTGCTGTGAATTCAGTCAGCCGTTTTCCGCGACCTTCCAGCTTCCCGCGATTCCCCCCGGCGCGTCGATCACGCTGCATACGCGGTCGGATTATGTCAATTGTCGGGCGGTCAGCCCGCGTCGTCTGGATGTC
>USLV01000051.1 GCA_900555705.1 uncultured Oscillospiraceae bacterium
TATAAGAGACAGATATTGGCATAGGTGATAACCGCATAGTTGTCGACCGTTATCCCCAACACTTCGATCACCGCGTCGCGCACCGTCCGCATATCCTGCACACGGTAGAGCTCGAACAGGCGCGTCTGCTCTGTACCGACGACAGCCGCCGTCTCACGCGGAATCGCAACCGCCCGCATACGTGCCCGGGCGGGATCGGCCGAAACCAGCACAAACCCCTGTGCCTCTCCCTCATATTCCGTAATGATCAGCAGATTGCGGACATCCTCCTCGCCGAAAACAGGCGTATCTGTCGAATCGCCGTCAGACGTGTCCGAAGAGGGGTCGGCCGAGGTCTGCCGCCAGAATTCCGCCATTCCCCAGAGCATCACGCCGCCGAAAACAGCCAGAAAGAGAAAAAATGTCAGGCCGAAGACCAGCATGCCGCTGATCCGCCGTTTTCCCGGCCGGTCGGACTGCCGCTTCGACATGGCGGTTCCTCCTTATCAAACAGATCGAATAAATTATACCAAAATCAGCGCAAAATACAACAACAGACTTGTCATTTTTCGGAAACAGAACTGTAACTTTTTTGTGACGTTTAAAAATGGCAAAAGAAACAGCACGATCTACAGAGCATGAGAGCGAGAAAGCGAGAGAACCAGGGGCGTAAATTAAAAAATCCGGGAAAATCCCGCTTTTTTGGGATTTTTCCTGTTGACAGCCGCCGGAAGCTGTGGTATGCTATTCCAGCATAAAAGCGATGAGTAAATATAGCAGGAGGTATTGCAATGTCCACGTATATGGAAAAAGCCGGTCAGGTTGACCGGAAGTGGTATGTCATTGATGCCGCCGGCAAGCCCCTGGGACGTGTGGCCACGCAGGCTGCCGTGCTTCTCCGCGGAAAGCACAAGCCCACCTACACCCCCCATGTGGATTGCGGCGATCATGTCATCATCATCAACTGCGCCAAGGCGATTCTGACCGGCAACAAGCTGCAGCAGAAAACCTGGTACCGTCACACTGGCTGGATCGGCAACCTGAAGGCTGTCAAGTACGCCACCCTGATGGAGCAGCGCCCGGAGAAGGCGATGGAGCTCGCGGTGAGCGGTATGATCCCGGACACCACGATTGGCCGCGCGGCGCTCACCCGCCTGCGCCTCTACGCCGGCACGGAGCACAACCATGCCGCGCAGAAGCCCGAAGCGTTTGAACTGTAAGAGAGGAGGCTGTCATCATGGAATATAATACCAGACCGTATTTCTACGGCACCGGCCGACGCAAAAAGTCGGTTGCCCGTGTTCGCCTGTATGCCGGCACCGGCAAGGTGACCATCAACGATCGTGAGATCAACGACTATTTCGGCCTTGAATCCCTCAAGCTGATTGTTCGCCAGCCTCTGAAGCTCACCGGCACGGACGAGAAGTTTGACGTCGAGTGCCGCGTCGCCGGCGGCGGCGTGACCGGCCAGGCCGGCGCCATCCGTCACGGCATCGCCCGCGCCCTGCTGCAGTATGACAGCGAGACGCTGCGTCCGACCTTGAAGAAGGCCGGTTTCCTGACACGTGACCCGAGAATGAAGGAGCGCAAAAAGTACGGACTCAAAGGCGCCCGTCGTGCTCCCCAGTTCTCCAAGAGATAACGGATTTTTTGTCGGTTGTTTCGGCTCCCGGAGGATTTCCTCCGGGAGTTTTTTTATACGCAAAAAGAACCTGCCGTCTCCTTTCAGAAACGGCAGATTCTTTAAGGTTAAAGAAATAAGCCTTTTGTGAATGGCTAAACTGTTCGCAACTTTTACTCCTCAGCCGGGAACTTGTCAATCTTTTCAACCGCGTATTGCAGGATCAGGCGGGCGTCGGTCGTGTTGACAACGCCATCACCATCGACGTCGCCGGCAGCGAGCTGATCCTTCTCAAGCGTGATCTTCTCAACCGCATATTGCAGCGCCAGACGGGCATCGGTGGTATCCACTGCACCATCGCCGTTGATGTCACCCAGATCACCGACCGGCTTGTCGGATTCCTGCGGAACCTCAATAATAATATTATCCATCAGTGCTGCAAAGGTGCCGTCCTCCGACGGCGTCTGCCGATAACCCAGCACGATATCTGTGATGGTTTTGCCCACCAGTGCATCGTCCAGCGCAATCTTCACATTGTTCCACTCGCCAACCTTGAGTTCACGGCCGATGACATCTTCCTGTATATCGCTCATCAGTTTACCGTCGCTGAACATCAGATCCATATACACATGGCTGCCGTTTTCGTTCAGCGGCATCAGGTTGAATTCCAGAACCAGTCCCTTTTCAACCGCAATGCGCGTCGGGCTGAAGCCAATGGCCAGCGAAGCCTCTGCCGACTCTCCATTCTTGCCTTTTGCAGCCGATACCTTGCCGTCAAAGAGCACTGCGTATTCACCGCTCACCGACGAGGAGGGAACCGACAGCTCATAGTTATCATAGAGCATTTCATCCAGCTCATTGATGTGATAGGTCTTGATACGATTCAGCGCGGCATTGCCCTGACCGCGCGTATCCAGAATGTTGAGCATGCTGTAAACGCCCACGTCGACAGGCGCCAGCGTACCGTTGCTGGCATAGCGCGATTCAAAGCTGTTACGATAATACACCGGACCAAGGGAATAGGGAACCGGGATTTCCGTCGGCACATCCTCCATCGCCAATTCACCTTTGGCGACCTTCTGCACCATATCCGTCACAGTTCCCGCCGCCCGCAGATAGAAATCGGAGGAAAGCCATTTTCCATCCGCGGAAAGGGTCAGGAAATACTGTGAGCTTTCCGGAATATCGAATGAGTCGGACGCGGCTTTCATGAAAGCCGTACCCTCATCGTACTCATCGAACATGGCAAAATAGATGCTGTCCATTTTCTGTGCGGCCACATGGCGCGCCAGGTTCCAGAGGAACTGTCCGGCCTGGCGCGGGCGGTAGTTGGGGGTGTCGCCGTTGGTCAGCGTCGACCAGGAGAAGCCGGGATGGAGAACCGGCTGATAATAATAGGGGTGCTCCTCCGTACTGTTCTTCTTCACCCAGTTGCCGTCGCGCTCCAACTGACTTTTCAGCGTACCTTCCGACTGGCCGACCATCCAGGGGGACAGCATGTCGAGCTCCGCATAGACCTTGGCATAGTCGCTGGTATTGCCGGACCAACCGAGATCCGGAATGCCGCCGACGACGAAATAGCCGCGCTCCCGGAACCAGTGCACCAGTTCGAACGCCACCTTGGCGTTCGGATAGCGCTCCTGGCTATGGCCGGCGAGGCCCCACAGGCACACAACCGGCTTGCCGTCGGCATGCGCATAGGCGGTGGAGCTTGCAACGCCCTTTCGCTCAACATTATAGATGAAATCATACTTGAACTGCCGCAGCGCCTTTTCGCCATCCTTGCCGCAGGCAGACAGGTCATACATCACATAGAAGGTTTTATTGTACTTTTCCGCCTTTTCCTGAATCAGCTGGAGATGGTTCTTCGCCGTTGTCTCGATGGTGGAGGTGGCGACATAGAAGCGCTGCACCGCGAAACCGCCGATGCCGTATTCCGAGATCCATTTGAAATGGGTGTCGACAATCTCCGGATCGGTGGAGGTGAAGAGCTGGGCCGGGTCACCCGAACCAAGCTGGTCGAACGAGGTGGGGTACAGCTTTGCGCCCGCCTCGAGATAATCCGACACATCCGGCCACATCTCAACCGACATGTTGCCGGACACCGGCATGCTGCCGGGGCTCCAGTGCACCCAGCCGTTCGCGGGATCCTCGCTCGCGCGGAACCACGCCTGATAGCCCGCGATTGAGTTGCCCAGAATGCAATTGGTTTCCGTCTCCGGCGCAAACTCCGGAGGCGGATCCGCAGTCGGGTCCTCGGCGCCGAGGGTTACCGTCACCTTCTTCAGACACAGACCGAAGACGGAGGGATTTTCGCACAGACGGAAATCGCCCGCCGCATTCTGTTTGCCATCAAACTGGCAATTCGTCATCGAGGTCTTCGTCACAAGCAGTTCCGCGGTCTTGTTCTTCGGCACACTGATGCGGTCATAGGCCGGATTCTCAGTGTTGGAAATCAGATTGTCGGGATCGCCGTTGAACTCAAACATCATGTCGCTGGATCCCACATCATAATATTCAAAGGTTACGGTAACATCACTGGCATCCTTGATGATCCGACCGTTCGCGGTCGACGTATCGATATGGAAATACATATACTTGGTGACACGTCCCACATAATCGGTCATCGTCGGGTTGCCTTCCTCATCGTGCAGCAACTCGACCTCCTCCAGCGACCACTCACCGTCGCTTTCGCCGGAGGGAACTACCTTCAGGCCGTCCGATTCGTCAACGCCGTCCTTGCTGAACGTCACGCTGATGCTTACCTCTTCATCAGCGGCCAGCACCGGAAGGGTGCCGCCCACAAGGCCCAGCATCATGGCTGCCGACAGCAGCCATGCTCCCATCTTTTTCATCAAAATCCGTTTGCTCCTTTCGCTTCGTGTCATCGGCAGTCTGCTGCGTGGAATCCCCGTGCCCTATGACCGGGGATTCCACAGCCGCATTGCCGGGAACTTAGTCCTGCTCCCTCTTTTTCAGAGCCGCCGCCAGCGCCACGGATGCGCCAAGCGCCAGCAGGGCCACCGGCAGGATCACACCGGTCTCTCCGGTTTCCACCGGCGTCGGAACCGATTCCGTCGTCGGCGCTTCGGTCACCACCGACTCCTCCACAGAGGGGGCCGTCTTCTCCGGTACAGTGGGAGAAGTCGGCTTGGTCGGCTGAGCAGAAACCGTCGGCTTAGCCGGATCGGTCGGCTTGTCCGGATCAACCGGTACGGTCGGCACAGTCGGTTTTGTCGGATCGGTCGGGTCAACCGGCTTGGTCGAGGTAGTCGGACGGGTCGGACCGAGCGGATCGATGGGTTTATATTCCTCGATCGCCTTTACCATCGTCTTCAGCCACTCCGCCGCAGCCTGCACATCGCGCGCCGTCGACACAGCCGGATCCATCGCTTTCGCCGCACCCAGCGCCACATCCAGCGCGTCCTTCAGCTTCTGAGACGCTTTAGAGGCATCCACCTTTTCGGCCGCGACCACCGCCGCCTCCAGTTCCTTCACCTGCTCCTTGCCGAAATCGCTGTCATTCGCCGCACCCGGCACCCGGGTCAGCACCATATCATCCAGCGCAATGGTCAGATCATCCGACAGACCCAGGCAGAAGAAACGAATCTTGGTGATTCTTCTCATATCTTCGACAGCCGTCTGGTCCATATCGCTGATCTTGATCTGCACCTTGTTCCAGCCATCGTGCAGGTTCATTTCCCGAATGCCATACTGTACCTCGATGCTGTCCATCGCCTGCGACAGCTCGAGGCAACTGCCCTCGCCAATCGCAGAGGCCTTGCTGACATAGATCCACGCCTCAAAATAGTACTTATCCACCCAGGTCTGCGGCAATTCAACCTTCAGGGCGTTATCGTGGGAATTGACGCTCACGTCGCCGCCCGCTCTGCCGCTGTTACGCACAGCCGCCGCGCCCTGCTTCTTATAGTTCGTCTCCAGCGTACCGTTGTAGCGGCCGTCGCTGTCCATCGTATCCAGCACGATGATCTCGTCCTCGGGGATCACCTTCGGCGGCAGCATCTCCTTGGTAAACTCGATGGAAACCACCTTGCTCGGGTCATTGGTGGCATAGGCCTTGAGAGAGCGGACATACATCGGCTCCATCTTGTCCTCGCCCCAGAAATACACCATCCGGAAATCGGTGCCGTCCATTCCCTGGTCAAACCGCGCGTCGGTGACCTCCATCTTGAAGGTTGCCCAGGAGCCCTCCACAGCTTCGCCGTTATTGATCACGAACTCCTTGCTGTTCTTTTCATAAGAACCGCCTTCGCCGTTGTTCGCCCGATAGTCTATACGGAAACGGCGGTTTCTGGGATCGCCGCCTCCCATCGCCGGGAAGAAATATTCCATCTCAAAGGTGACACGCGAAACTCCGGCCAGCGTTTTGTTCGCATCCGCGAGCGCAAGCACGCGATAATGGGTCGGCAGCACACGCGCATAGGTCTTCGCATCATCGCCATAGGCCATCTGCTCAATCGAGCCGTGGTAGATACTCCCGGTATCGGTATCCTCAGCCGGATTCCAGAACGCGTTCGTCAGCGTGTAGCGCTCGTCCGGCTCGGGAGGCGGCAACCGGCTCTCCATCGTACCCCAGGACGCCTTCCGGACGGAGCCGTCCTCCATCGTCACCTCGAAGATCATACCGCGGATATAAAGCCCGCCGCCCTCCGCGATGTCAAAGCCGAGATACCAATCATCCTTCTCGGGATAGCCCAGCACCTGGTCCTCGCGGGTTTCGGTATAGGTCTGCCAGCTTCCGGCCGTCATCCCGGCGTCGGTCATTTTGACAGCGCCTCTGTCGGGCGTGGCATTACCATCCTGATCGACCGTCTCGAACTTCATGACGTCGTCTTCCGATTTCTTGTCCCAGAAATAGGAGAAGGATACGGTCACATCCACGACATCGTTGCGGGTCAGCCCCATCCACTTGGCGAGCTCACCCTTGTTATAGCTGAAATCGCCGTTCACAATGCTGTAAGCATCGTAATCATCATACTGCGTCAACTGCGTGTTATCATGACGCCAGCTGAACTCCGGCAGCTCCAGATTGCTGTAGTCTACATCCCGATCCTTCATCGTGCCCCAGACAACCGAACGCTCGGAGCCGTCCGCAAGCTTTGCCGAGAAGATGAGACCACGGATATAGAATCCGCCGCCCTCCAGAATGTCAAAGCTGAGATACCAGTCATCCTTGCCGGGGTAGCCCAGCACCTGATCCTCACGAGTCCAGGTGTGAATCTGCCAGCTGCCCGGCGTCATACCGGCCTCGGCCAGACCACTCTTGCCTCTGTCCGGCAGTGTCGTGCCGTCCGGTGCGATCGTCTCACAGCAGAGCCAGTCCTCCGCCGACTTCTGATCCCAGAAATAGGACAGCGAGATGCTCAGATCCACAACATCGTTGCTGTTCAGTCCCATCCATTTGGCCAGTCGGCCGCCGTTGTAGCTGAACTGACGCATCGTCATATCCAGAACCGCATAGTCGAGATAGAAACTCTTCGGATCTTCATTCTTCCAGCTGAATTCCGGCAGCGGCATCGCGCTGTAATCCAGCGAATCGATCGCGCCCCACTGACAGCTTCTGGTGCTTCCGCCCGTCGGCGTAACCGTAAACCGCAGGCCGCCGAGATAGATCGTGTTCTCATCGTTGCGATCAAGCAACTGCAAACGGATATCGTCCTGGCCGTCCTTGCCGATCACGACATCCTCACAGTCCATCGAATAGACCACCCATTTGCCCGACTGATCGCCGGTGACGGCGCTCATGCTCGGCTCGTGGTTGATCTCGCCGTTCACATTAAAGGTGCGGAACTGAAATTTCGGATCAGAGCCGCCGCGCCGATCCCAGAAAAACAACGCCTCCACCTTCATGTCCACCACGTGCCCCTCCGCCTTGTTTTCAAGGCCAAGGGCATTGGCGACAGCCTTGTCATTATAGCTGGCACCGCCACCTCCGGTTTTGTCGAATTTATAGGCGCTGACAGGCCCATAACTCGCCGGCTCCGCAATGCCACCGCCATTGCCGATGTCATTCCAGCTGAAAC
>USLV01000052.1 GCA_900555705.1 uncultured Oscillospiraceae bacterium
ATCTACACTTCTAGCTTCGTCGGCAGCGTCAGATGTGTATAAGAGACAGCAGCAATTGTCGGCGATTGCTGATTTGAAAAAACAGCTCGGTGAGACCGTGAAGGCGCAACAGAAAGCGGAAAAGCAGCTTCTCGAGGCAGAGGCCGTCAGTCGACGCTATGCGGAGCTGATCGGCGATGTCGGTTCCTTCGTCATGGAGGTGCGTTCGATGGGACACCACGTGCTAAGCAGTGCGCACACCCGCAGCAACGACGCGCTGACAGCTGTGAACGCTGCCGTGGCATTGCTGCAGCAGCAGTTGTCGGAGGGCGCTGTTCGACTGGAGGCCGCCGGCGAGGAACTTGCCCGGGACAATCAGGGTGCAGAGCAGCGCCTCGAGGAGCTCGCACAGTCGCTCTCCCGTTCGGCCGACGCCATTGAGGCGGAGACAGATCCATCGGTTCGATCGAATGGTCCCGCCCCCTCCGACTTTTTTCGATGAGCCGCCCACCGATCTCTCGAAGACGACCGGCAGTGAAGGCGGCTTCTCCGATCCGGTTCCTCGCTCGCCTTCGGTTCACCGAAGGCAGGCAGTGCCTCTCCCCTCCACCCGCGAAGGACTGCTCAACTGGTTGAAAGGATGGTTGCTACGATGACAACGCCAGCCGCGCTTCACATCGACACCGCAGAGCTACGCGACGCCGCCGAAACGCTGCGTGCCGGTGACCGCATCTTTCTCTCCGGCACGGTCTATACCTCTCGGGACGCCGCGCACAAGCGTATTTTTGCGCTGCTCGACGCCGGGCAGCCCCTGCCCTATCCGCTGCGCGACAGCGTGATCTACTATTCCGGCGCAACACCAGCACCGGAGGGGCTGCCGATCGGCTCCTGCGGCCCGACCACCTCCGGCCGGATGGATATTTATACACCCCGCTTGCATGATCTCGGACTTTGTGCTACTATAGGAAAAGGCGCCCGTTCTCCGGCTGTGCTGGAGGCGCTTGTCCGCAACCGCGCGCTCTATCTCTGCGCCGTTGGCGGCGCGGGTGCGCTGGCCGCCAGAAGTGTGATTTCCTGCGATGTGATCGCGTTCGAGGATCTCGGCTGCGAGGCGGTCAAGCGGCTGCAAATCCGTGATTTTCCGTTGATTGTGGGCGCGGACTGTCACGGCGGCAATCTTTTCGCCCCCGCTCATTAAAACAAAAGCAAGGAGTGTACTGTCATGGCGGAACTCAAGTATGAAATCGTAAAAGAATGTGGTGTGCTGTCCCAGTCTCCCTCCGGCTGGACCAAAGAGCTCAATCTCGTGAGCTGGAACGACCGTGCGCCCAAATATGATATTCGGGAATGGGCCCCCGATCACAGCAAGATGGGCAAGGGTGTTACGCTCTCCCCTGACGAGGTGATCCTGTTGCGTGATCTGCTGAGCGAAATGGATCTGTAAATCAATCGGATGTGAAAACTGCCGACCGTCTTCCGGCCGGCAGTTTTATATGTACATTTTGCCAATTATCGGAAAGGACGGAGCGTATGGAGTTTATTGAAATCATCAAGGTGATTGTACAGGGTATTGTACAGGGCATTACCGAATGGCTGCCAATCAGCAGCACCGGCCACATCCTGCTGTTGGACGCTATCTGGCCAATGAAGGTGAGCCCGGAGTTCTTCAACGTATTCAAGGTTGTCATCCAGCTCGGCTCCATTCTGGCCGTTTTGGCGCTTTATTTCCATAAGTTGAATCCCTTTTCGCCGAAAAAGAGCGACCGCGAGAAAAAGGACACGCTTTCCCTCTGGGGAAAGGTTCTGGTGGCGAGCATTCCGGCCGGCGTTGTCGGTCTTGCACTCAACGATATCATCGACGAGAAGCTCTCTGTACCGCTGGTGATCGCGGTCGCCCTGATTGTCTATGGTATCGGCTTTCTCTGGCTTGAATCCCGTCGGAAACAGCCGACGACCAATTCTCTGTCCGAGATGTCGTATAAAACCGCGCTCGGTATCGGCGCGTTCCAGATGCTGGCGTTGATCCCCGGCACCTCCCGCTCCGGTTCCACAATTCTCGGTGCCTCCCTGCTCGGCACCTCCCGGACGGTGGCTGCGGAATTCTCCTTTTTCATGGCAATTCCCGTCATGTTCGGCGCCAGTGGTGTCAAAATTCTCAAGTTCCTTCTCGACGGTCTCAGCTTTACTGCCGCAGAATGGATCACACTGGCGATCGGCACCATTGTCTCTTTTGTCGTTTCGCTGATTGTCATTCGCTTCCTGATGAGCTTTATCAAAAAACACGATTTCAAGGTATTCGGGTATTATCGCATCGTGCTTGGGGCAATTGTGATCGCCGCTTTCCTCGGTGGTCTCCTCTGATTCCTGTATACAACGACCGCCTGTCCGTCGGACAGGCGGTCGTCGTCTTTATTCCTTTTTCTGCGGATTGGTTGGGATCAGCGCATTGCTGCGGTGAAGGATCCGCCGCACAAGCAGCCGCTTCATCGCCACCCAGTCAAAGGGGATCAACGGATAGAGATAGCTGGTGCCGAGTGCAGTACGTGTAGTGGCGACAATCAGCAGCATCAGCAGAATACCGCCGACAAAGCCCCAGATGTGGAATGCCGCCGTCAGAATCAGCAGTAGCACCCGGAACAGCTTGACGGAATAGGCCAGTTCGAAACTCGGCTGGGTGAAATTGGCGATCGAGACAAACGCCATATACAGCAGCACCTCCGGCACGAACAACCCGGCGGTCACGGCAAATTCGCCGAGAATCAACGCCCCCACCACGCCGAAGGCATTGTTCAGAGAATTGGGCGTGTTGAGTGAGGCGAGCTTGATGGCGTCGATCATCAGTTCTACCACCAGCAGCTGTACCAGCAACGGCACACTGTTCGGCTCTTTGATGGTGATGAAAGCCAACCAATCCGGAATGAGCCCGGGATGCGTAATCAGCAGATACCAAACCGGCGTCAGGAACATCGTCAGGAAAAAGACGATCATACGCACCATGCGCAGATAGCTGCCGATCAGCGGTGGAAAATAGTAGTCGTTGGAATCCTGTACGAAGTCGAAGATGGCGGTCGGCAGAATCATAACCGCCGGGGAGTTGTCGACAATCACAAGGATGCGCCCCTCCGCAACCGCCGAGGCTGCGCAGTCGGGACGCTCGGTGTAGCGGGTTTTTGGAAAGGGGTTGTACCACTGCTGTTTGCGGAAGAGGCATTCTGAAAGACTCTCCTGACCCATCGTCAGGCTGGGGATGGTGATGGATTGCAGCTTTTTGCGCAGCTTCTGGAGATCTTTCTGGTTGACAACCCCTTCCATGAAACACATCACCACATCGGTTTTGGAAACCGAGCCGATCTGAAAATATTCCATCGTCAGCCGCGTATCCCGTACATGGCGGCGGATCAGCGCCGTGTTGAAGACCAGTGTTTCCACAAAGCCGTCGTGGGAGCCGCGCAGCACGCGGTCCACCTCCGGCTCGTCCACGCCGCGGGCCGGATAGGTCCGTGCGTCGATGAGGATGGCTTCCTCAAAGGTATCGATCAGCAGCGCGACCTGACCGGACAACACTGCCGTCGCGACCGTCTCGTCGTCCTTTGCGAAGCCGACCTCCATATAGGGGATATACTGGCGCGAGAAGGTCTGGGCGTCCTTCACGCCCTGCATATTCTCTTTTTTGACGCTGCTGGCGAGGAACTGCATCATCTTGCCCATCGCCTCATCCTTGATAAACCCGTCCACAAACAGGAAGGATGCCTTCTCCTCCCCAATTTTCAGCGGCCGGGAAATCAGGTCAAAGCTCTCCGAGATTCGGAGCTTCTTTTCCATCAGCGCCAGATTGTGCTCATAATCTTTTGTAAACGCTGCCATTCGCCGTTCTCCTCTTTTGATTTTGCTGTTAGCATATCCAAAAGAGCGGCAATTATTTGTAATATGCAGGAGGGATATTCCATGGAGCTTTCGTTTTTCCGGTTTCTCTCTGCGGCTGCCGACAGCCCGCTTCTGCTGACCACAATCCTGCTGACGATCGGGGTCATTTTTGTCAACGGCTGGACCGATGCCCCCAACGCCATCGCCACCTGTGTGGCCACACGCGCCATGCCGCCTCGCGCCGCCGTGCTCCTGTCGGCTGTTTTCAATTTTCTGGGTGTTCTGGTCATGACGCTGATCAGTCCGATGGTGGCGATGACCATCAAAAATATGGTGGTGTTCGATACCGGCAGCCGGGAGGCCATTATCGCCCTCTGTGCGGCACTGTTCGCCATCATCGTCTGGGCCACGGCCGCATGGTATTTCGGTATCCCGACCAGCGAGAGCCATGCCCTGATCGCCGGGCTCTCCGGCGCTGCTATCGCGCTGCATAACGGTCTCGGCGGCATCAACGGAGTGGAATGGGTCAAAGTGCTCTATGGCCTGCTGCTTTCCACGCTTCTGGGCTTTGTCGGCGGTTTTCTGTTTGCTCGACTCATCGCTCTTCTGTTCCAGCGCGCCGATCGCCGCAAAACCACCGGCTTCTTCCGATATGCTCAGATCGGCGGCGGAGCGGCCATGTCGTTTATGCACGGCGCGCAGGACGGCCAGAAATTTATGGGCGTTTTGATCCTCAGTCTCTTTCTTGCCGATGGCAGGGACACCACCGGTGCTGTTGCGCTGCCGCTTTGGATGATGTTACTCTGCTCCGCCGTCATGGCACTCGGCACCTCTGTCGGTGGCTATAAAATCATTAAAGCGGTTGGTATGGATATGGTGAAACTCGAGCAGTACCAGGGGTTTTCCGCCGATCTGGCCGCAGCCTCCTGTCTGCTGCTCTCCTCGCTGTCCGGTCTTCCCGTCAGTACAACCCACACCAAAACCACTGCTATCATGGGTGTCGGCGCAGCCAAACGCCTGTCCGCCGTCAACCTGCACGTCGTGAAGGAGATGGCCTTGACCTGGGTGTTGACCTTTCCCGGCTGCGGCCTGATCGGCTACGCCATGGCAAAGCTCTTTTTCGCACTGTTCGGATAGGAAAAGAAAATGCCCCGGAACCTGCTGGTTCCGGGGCGAAATCATTCTTCGAACAGTGGCGTGCTGAAATAGCGTTCAGCTGTATCCGGCAGGATGGTGGCTACCGTCTTGCCGCGTCCGAGCTTTTGGGCCAGCCGCAGCGCAGCGGCAACATTAGTGCCACTCGATATACCGCACATCAGCCCTTCCTTCCGTGCCAGATCCTTGGCCGTTCGGATCGCTTCCTCGTCACTGACGATATAAATACTGTCGTAGATACCCTGATTTAAATTATCCGGAATCAGGCCGTCCCCGATCCCCATCTGGAGGTGTGTGCCGATGGTGCCGCCGGCCAGAATCGCCGCGTTTTCCGGTTCCACCGCCCATATCTCGATCTCCGGATACTGGGCGCGCAGTACCTCGCCGATCCCGGTGATCGTCCCGCCGGTTCCGATACCGGAGCAGAAACCATGAATCGGCCCCGCAACCTGTTCCATCAGCTCCAGCGCGGTATGCCGCCTATGTACCTCCGGATTGGCCGGATTGGAAAACTGCTGCGGCACAAATACCCGCGGATCCTCCGCCGCCATACGCAAGGCCGTATCCAGACACTCCTGAATACAGGCGCCGATATCACCGTCATCGTGGATCAGCAGTACCTCTGCGCCGTAATGCCGCACCAGCATGCGGCGCTCGCGACTGACAGAATCCGGCATGATGATGACCGTCCGATACCCCTTAACGGCGCCGATCAACGCAAGACCGATTCCCTGATTGCCGCTGGTGGGTTCCACAATAATCGTGTCGGGACGGATCAATCCCGCCCTCTCACCGGCTTCAATCATATTGTATGCTGTCCGCGTCTTGATCGAGCCGCCGACGTTCAGCCCTTCGTATTTGACCAGCACCTCGGCATCCTCCGGGCCGGTCATACGGTTCAGCCGGATGACCGGTGTATGGCCCATGGCATCCAGAACGGTTGGATAAATCATGTGTCTCTCTCCCCCTTCTGCGGTTCAACTGCGTCTCAGCTCCGGCCGGTTTCCACCAGACGATAGCTCTCTGCAATCATCCGCCGCACCTCTTCCTCCGGCACCCGGCCATTCAGCAGAACCGAGTTCCAGTGCTCCTTGTTCATATGATAAGCCGGCAGCACGCCCTCCGGATACAGCTCCCGCCAAAACACCGTCTCTTCCGGACGGCATTTGACGTTGATCCATATACAACCCTGTCGCTCAAAAATCAGCGCAAAGCTCCGCCGGTTGGAACGGCGGCGCATCACCGCCCAGGCACCGTCCCGGAACGGATAATCCTCATAGCTGTCCGGCAGTGCCAGGCAACAGGCGATCGCTTCTTCCCGTGTCTGCATACTATCGCTTCCCTGCCCGTCGGCGAAGGATCAAGAGCAGCATGACCAGTCCTACCGCCAGCGAAATATGGCCAATACCGGACACACCGGCAATCGCCGCATCCATGCCGCGACTGAGTGGCAGTGACAACGTCTCCGCAATACCGCGCCAGAGCAGTCCACCGGTCATCACCAGCACTCCGGCGTTATAAAGCCAGTAAGCGGGCCAAAAGGAACGCGCTTCCATAATTTTCAGCCGATCCTGAAAAAGCGCCAGCAGCAAAAACATCAGCATACCGAGCACAAACAGATGCAGATGTACAAATGCCAGACGTCCGCCTGACGTCCCGTGAAATTTCGTAAACTCCCGGTAAAACACGCCGCCGGCCAGTGCCAGCACAGCATAGAATAACGCGGTATGAAACAGCTTTTTCATGAAGAAGCCTCCTTATTGGAGTCAGGGCTTTTCAAATGCCTCCGCAACCTTCAGCATAATCGCACATTCGATGCGCTTGCGGTGCAGCTCACAGCCCATCTGATACACACCGGTGATACTGCCGGTCGCATGGTAAGCATTGGCCGCGCAGCCGCCGCTGCAATACATACGCGCAAAACAGTCGCGACATTCCTCATGCGCATAGATATTGCAGCGCTTGAACTCATCCTGCACAGCCGTATTGGTCACACCATCAAATACATTGCCGAGCAAATAGGCGGTATCACCTACAAACTGATGGCAGGGATAGAGATCACCCCACGGCGTAACAGCCATGTATTCCGTTCCCACTCCGCAGCCGGAGATACGCTTGACAACACAGGGGCCGCCAGTCAGATCAATCATGTAGTGGAAGAAGGTAAAGCCCTCTCCCTTCTGGTTCCGGTGCAGCATCTCCGCTGCCAACCGGTCATATTCCGCACAGAGTACCGGCAGGTCTTCCTCGCGAAGCGCATAGTCGGCAGAGGGCGGCGCCACCACCGGTTCAATGGAAATCTGCTTGAAGCCGAGATCGGCCATATGCAGAATGTCGCTTGCAAAATCCGTGTTGTAGTGCGTATAGGTACCACGGATATAATAATTTTCCTGCCCGCGGCTCTCCGCCATCTTCTGGAATTTCGGCAAAATGAGATCATAGCTGCCCTTGCCGTTGCGGGTGGTACGCAGCCGGTCATGCACTTCCTTCCTGCCATCCAGACTCAGCACCACATTGCTCATTTCCCGATTGGCAAATTCCATCACTTCGTCGTCCAGCAGCACACCGTTGGTGGTCAGTGTAAAGCCTGTCTCTTATACACATCTGACGCTGCCGACGAAG
>USLV01000053.1 GCA_900555705.1 uncultured Oscillospiraceae bacterium
GATGTAGAGAGGTCTCGTGGGCTCGGAGATGTGTATAAGAGACAGGGATATGCCGACGGAAGCGGCCGACGAGAGACTGGCGGGTATCTGCCGTCTACTGGCGGAGCGGGCGGTTCTCAGCGGACTGGAAATCGCGATCGAACCGCTGAACCGTTCCGAAACAAATGTGATCAACACGCAGGAGGACGCCCGTGTGCTGGCGCGCCGGGTGGGACATCCCGCATTTGGCGTTCTCGCGGACTATTACCACATGCATGGGGTCGGCGAAGGGGCTGAGGCGGTTGCCGCAGACGGACCGTTGCTGCGGCACGCGCATATCGCCGTACCGGAAACCCGGCTCTGTCCGCAGCCGGACGACGGCGTGGATTATGCCCCGTTTTTCACCGGGCTTGCGGGCGCGGGCTATGACCGGCGGCTCAGCTTCGAGGGCAACGCGGGTGATCGGGACAAGACGTTTCCAGCGCTTCTCGCATTTTTCCGGGAGGCACAGGCGCGGTATTTCGCCGGATGATCACACTGCTGTAGAATCAACAACAGGCCGCTGCGGGACAATCATGACCGCAGCGGTCTGTTGTTTTGGAATTTCTTCTGCCGGATATGGACATAATTTTCCATTTACGGTATACTATATGGGTATGCACGGCGCAGGGAGGATGTTGAATATGTGTGGATTCTGCGGCTTTACAGGCGAGATTGTCAACCGGGATCAGGTGATCCGCGAGATGGCGGCGCGCATCACCCACCGCGGGCCGGATTCCGACGGCTATTATGTCGACGACAGAATTGCCATGGGTTTTCGTCGGCTGAGTATTATCGCCCTCGAGGCGGGACATCAGCCGCTTTATAATGAGGATCAGACGCTGGTACTGATGTTCAACGGGGAGATATACAACTATCGGGAGCTGCGGCAGGAGCTGCTCGAGGCGGGGCACACCTTCGCCACCCAGAGTGACAGCGAGGTGCTGATCCATGGCTTTGAGGAGTGGGGCGAGGAGCTGCTGCCCCGTCTGCGCGGCATGTTCGCTTTTGTGATCTATCACAAAGCTGACGGCTCGCTGTTCATCGCCCGTGACTATTTCGGCATCAAGCCCATGCACTATACCCGTCTGCCGGACGGCGGGGTGATGTATGCGTCGGAGATCAAATCCATGCTGGCGCATCCCGATTTTGTCAGGGAGTTCAACGAAGCGGCGCTGGATCACTATCTTTCCTATCAATATGTCGTGCCGACCGAGACGTTTTTCAAAGGGGTGTATTGTCTCCCGCCCGCGCACTGTATGTGGGTGCGGGATGGGGAGATCACCATCCGGCGTTACTGGGAGCCGGTTTTTGAGCCGGACGAGGGCATGACGCTGGAGCAGGCAGTGGACAGCATCGACCGGGTTTTCACAGAGTCGGTGGAGGCGCACCGGATCAGCGATGTCGAGGTTGGCTGCTTTTTGTCGAGCGGAGTGGACTCGAGCTGGGTTGCCTCCTATTTCGGCGGCCAGAAAGCCTTTACTGTCGGCTTCGACAACGGCTCTCACTACAACGAGAGCCAGCCCGCGGCTGAGCTCGCGGAGGAGGTGGGGATCGAACATTTTGTCCATCTGATCGACGAGCAGGAATATTGGGAGGCGCTGCCGAAGGTACAGTATGCGCTGGATCAGCCGCTGGCCGACCCCGCCTGTGTGGCGCTCTATTTCGTGGCAAAGCTGGCGGCGGAGCATGTGAAGGTGGTGCTCTCCGGCGAGGGGGCGGACGAGCTGTTCGGCGGCTATCGCATCTATCATGAGCCGTTTTCGCTCGCGGGCTATCAGAAGCTGCCGCGCGGCTTGCGGCGGCTGATTGCGCGGGCCGTGTCGGTGCTGCCGGATTTCAAGGGGAAATCCTTCCTGATCCGCGGCTCCAAATCTATCGAGGAGCGGTTCATCGGCAATGCCTATATGTTCACGCAGAAGGAAAAGCGGCGACTGCTCAAAACCATCCCGGCAACCGATCCGGCCGCGCTGGCGCAGGAGTATTACGCGCGCTGCAAGGGACAGGACGATGTGACGCGGATGCAGTATCTCGATATCAATCGCTGGATGGTGGGGGATATCCTGCTGAAGGCCGACCGCATGAGTATGGCGCATTCGCTTGAGTTGCGGGTGCCGTTTCTCGACCGGGAGGTATTCCGTGTGGCGTCCCGGGTGCCGGTTCGGCATCGGATCGCGGGCGGCACCACCAAATATGCCATGCGGCAGGCGGCCATGCGGCATTTGCCGGAGACGTCGGCGACCCGGCCGAAGCTCGGGTTCCCGGTGCCGATCCGCGTCTGGCTGCGGCAGGACGACCATTATGCGGTCGTCAAAGCGGCGTTCACTTCGGAGACGGCGGAACGCTATTTTCAGACGGCGGAGCTGGTTCGTCTGCTGGATCAGCATCGCGCGGGCAAAAAAGACAACAGCCGAAAAATTTGGACCGTATATATGTTCCTCGTCTGGTACGAGGTCTATTTCGGAGACAAACCAGCCGAATAAGCGAATAAGACGGCAGCCGCCGCCCCAAACGGGGCGGCGGCTGTGGTTTTGCAAAGACTGCTTGACAGAATGCGCGGCATCCGGTATGATGCTGTTGAAAGAACTGTAACAGGAAACGGAGGGAATGCGCGATGCGCCGATGTTGTCCGATATGCGGCCGGGAGCTGGCGGTAGATGCCGTCTTCTGCGAAGGCTGTGGCACCAAGCTGACACCCTGGCGGGAGGACTCGCTGTTCGATCGCGGCACAGCGATTTTGGATACGCCGCCGATGGTGGGAAAGCCGCCGATTGTCCCGTCTGCACCGTCTTCGTTTGTACAACCGCCCCCGCCGCCGGAACAACAGGCCGTTCCGGCCGTTTCTGAACCGACGGCTGACGAGCCCATTCCCAGGGAAAAGAGTTGGTTTCGGCGGCGCTGGCCGGTTCTGGCAGGCGCCGCGATTATCGTAACGCTTGTAGCGGGAGTGCTGGTGTATTTCTCCGGCGCCGACACACAACGCCTGGTGGAACGCAGTTATCAGACGGTGCTCGAGCCGGAGGAGAGAACGGTCCGCGAACAGGCACCGAAGGAATTCTGGGACTATCTCGACAAACGGTATGAGCTGAACCCGGCCGATGTGGTGATGTGGTATGAGGAGATCGGACAAACACTGGAGAAGGATTACGGAGAGGACGTCCGTATCCACTGCGACGTGCTCCGGGAGCGTGAGGTTTCCGACCGGCTGCTGGGTGAGATCCGGGACAGCCTTAAGGATCGCTACGGCATTCTGAAAAAGGATGTGGATCAGGTGATGCGTCTGGCGGTGGATATTACGGTTGGGGGCACGGACGACGAGGAGACGGAAATGATGACGCTGTATGCCGTCTCGATCCGCGGCGTCCGGTATATGATATGGGAGAACGGCTATAACTGGGACTTCCTGCAAAATTATGACCCTACCTGGAGCAACGCTGAATTGAACTATAGTTGGTGAGCGGCGGCGGAGGCTTCGCGGGATTTGTCGGAATGTCACAAACCTGATTTTTTTGTAAAAAACGCTTGTAGACAGCCGTCCCGGGTGTTATACTATATCAGTTAACACGAAAGAATGGGATGAAACCAATGGGAAAAAGAGAAAATCTGCGCAATATCGCCATCATCGCGCACGTCGATCACGGCAAGACCACGCTCGTGGATCAGCTGCTTCGGCAAAGCGGCGTCTTCCGCGCCAATGAGCAGGTCGCGGAACGGGTGATGGATTCGAATGACCTGGAACGGGAACGCGGTATCACGATTCTCGCGAAAAACACCGCCGTCATGTACGGCGACACCAAAATCAATATTGTCGACACCCCCGGCCACGCCGATTTCGGCGGAGAGGTGGAGCGCATCCTGCTGATGGTGGACGGTGTACTGCTGCTGGTCGACGCCTTCGAGGGCTGCATGCCGCAAACGCGGTTTGTTCTGAAAAAGGCGCTCGGCCTCGGGAAAAAGCCGGTTGTCGTCATCAACAAGATCGACCGCGACGGCGCCCGGCCCTATGAGGTGATCGACGAGCTGCTCGATCTCTTTATTGAGCTCGGCGCAGAGGAGGAGCAGCTTGACTTCCCCGTTGTCTTTGCGTCCGGCCGCGATGGCTACGCCTCGCTCGACCCGGAAGCGCGCGAAGGGGATATGAAGCCGTTGTTCGAGGCGATTATCCAGCATGTTGCCCCGCCGGAAGGCGACGAGGACGGCCCGCTGCAGATTCTGTTCTCCAATATCGACTATGACGATTATACCGGCCGGATCGGTATCGGTCGCGTGGAACGCGGCCGTGTCAAAAATGGTCAGGCGGTCACTCTCTGCAAGACCGACGGCCGGACGGTCTCCGCCCGTATTGGTAAGCTCTATCAGTTTGAGGGGCTGCAGCGGGTGGAGCACGACACCGCCGCGCTCGGCGATATCGTCGCCGTCACCGGCATCACGGATCTCAACATCGGGGAGACTGCCTGCGATCCGGAGTGTGTCGAGGCGCTGCCCTTTGTCCGTATCGATGAGCCGACCATCTCGATGGTGTTCATGGTTAACAATAGCCCCTTTGCCGGCCGCGAGGGAAAATTCGTCACCAGCCGGAATCTGCGTGACCGCCTCTTCAAAGAGGTGGAGACCAACGTCAGCATGCGGGTGGAGGAGACCGATTCGACCGACGCCTTCAAGGTGTCCGGCCGCGGCGAGCTGCATCTCTCGATTCTGATCGAGACCATGCGGCGGCAGGGATTTGAATTCGCGGTCAGCCGTCCGCAGGTCATCTATAAAAAAGATGAAAACGGCCATCTGCTTGAGCCGATGGAGCTGCTGATGATCGAGGTGCCGGAGACCTATGTCGGCGCGGTCATGGAGAAGCTCGGTACCCGCAAGGCCGAGATTGTCGATATGGGCACCCGCGACACCGGCATGAGCCATCTCGAGTTCCGCATCCCGTCGCGTGGCCTGATGGGCTATCGGCAGCAGTTCCTGACCGATACCAACGGCAACGGTATTATGAACAGTGTATTCGACGGCTATGAGCCGTATAAAGGGGAGATTCCCCAGCGTGTGCAGGGCTCACTCGTCGTCTTTGAGACCGGCGAGACCAGCACCTATGGCCTCTATAACGCGCAGGAGCGCGGCGTGATGTTCGTCGGCGCGGGTGTGGAGGTGTATGAGGGCATGATCGTCGGCCAGTCCCCGAAGAACGAGGACGTCGCTGTCAACGTCTGTAAAAAGAAGCATGTGACCAACATGCGGGCCTCCGGTTCGGATGAGGCGCTGCGCCTGACGCCGCCGACGGTGCTCTCGCTCGAGCAGTCGCTGGAGTTTATCAACGACGACGAGCTGGTGGAGGTTACACCGAAGAGCATCCGGCTGCGCAAAAGCATCCTCTCGAAGGAACAGCGGATGAAGGAATACGCGAAGAAGAAAAACGGCTGACGCCGGAACGGCGTGGCTGTCTGAAGGGAGCGGGAAGCATGGAGACCTATACCCTGACTATCGCGGGCGTGGAGCGGCAACTGCCGCTCTGCCGGGTGAACGACCGGCTGCGCATCGCGGCGTTTGTGATGTTTGGCGATGTGGAGGTGACCGAAGCAGCAGCTTCGGCGCTACTGACCAGGGCGCCGGATTTCGATGTGATTCTGACGGCGGAGGCGAAGGGCATCCCGCTCGCCTATGAGATGGCACGCCAAAGCGGTCGGCGCTATCTCATCGCACGGAAATACCCGAAGCTGTATATGCCGGAGCCGGTTTCGGTGACGGTGAAGTCCATCACGACCGATAAGCAGCAGACATTGTATCTCGACCGGGCGGAGATGGACACGATGAAGGGGAGGCGCGTGCTGCTGATCGACGATGTGATCAGCACGGGAGAGTCGCTCCGGGGGCTGGAACAGCTCGCGGAAGCGTCCGGCGGCCGGATTGTCGGAAAGGGTGCGGTGCTCGCCGAGGGTGAAGCCGCCGAACGGCCGGATATTTTTTATCTCGAGCCGCTGCCGTTGTTTTTCGACTGACGGAGCGAGCAGATGCGTCGGCCGCTGGCGGTTGTCGGGTTCTCCTTTGGGGGAGCTCTCCTGACAGCGTCGGTGATCGAACGTCACTTTGTAATAATAACGGCCGCGATATGTGTGCTGTTTCTGCTTGTTGTTGCCGCTGTGCGTTCGCTGCGGCGGTATATCTCCCTGTCGGCGGCCCTGCTTTCGGCAGCGGCCGCCTTTTGTATCTTTGCTGTCAAAGAGATGGTCGAGGTGCGGCCGTTGCAGGCGCTGGACGGACAGACCGTGACAGCGGAGCTGTGGCTTGTCAAGGAATTGTCGGCGATGCCGGTGGGAAGTGCCTATTATGCTGAGGTACAGGAGGGGATGCTTCCAGCCGGAACACGTCTGGTACTGTGGATTGCGGCGGAGGAGGATGCGCCGGAGCTCTATGACCGTGTGCGCGGGTCGCTGACGCTGGCGGCGACGGACAACTTCCGGGAGGATAACTGCTTCCTGCGAGCTTGGCCGGTGGCGGAGAGCGGGCTTGCGGTGGAAGAGCGGGCGGTGCGGCCATGGTGGGCGGTATTCCCCGATTTCCGCGATCGGCTGAATGCTGTGATCGCCGATGCCGTGGATGGTGATGCGGGCGCATTGATGCAGGGGATGAGCTTCGGCGACCGCTCTGCACTGTCGGAGGAGGCGGTGGATGACTTCCGCGCGGTGGGACTGTCGCATTTGCTTGCCATTTCCGGTTTTCACATGACGGTGGTGGTTCTGCTGCTACACACCCTGCTGCGCGCTTTGCGGATAAAGAAACGACTGGCCGCTCTGCTGACGTTGCCGGTGATGGCCGGATTTGTGCTGTTGACCGGCGCGACCCGCTCGACGATACGTGCGGCGGTGATGTGCGGGCTTCTGCTGCTCGGGCCATGCGTCAAACGAAAAGCGGACGCGCGCAATTCCCTCGGCGCGGCAGTGCTGCTGCTGACGCTCTCGCAGCCGTTCGCTGTCTATGACGTCGGGCTGCTGCTCTCAGTCGGTTCTGTGCTGGGACTGCTTTGCCTGGAGCCGATGCTTCCGCGACTGCGGGAGCCGAAGGCAGACTGGACACGGCGGTGGAAGATCGCCCGACGGATGACAGCCGCTGTCTGGAACGGGATGCGCACGACACTGATCGCCGTTCTGCCGACCATGCCGGTACTGGCGCTGACCTTCGGTTCTCTGCCGCCGCTCGCGCCGCTGGCCAATCTGCTGGCGGATGGGGCGGCAGCGGTTGTCACCGCCTGCGGCTGTCTCGGCGCACTGCTGGGACTGATTCCCGGGCTGGTCTTTCTCGCGACGCCGCTGTTGGCTGTCGGCGGACTGCTGGCGCGCTATCTGCTTCTGCTTGCCGAAATCCTGGCGGACTGGCCTGTCGCAGTATTCGCGCTGAATCGGCCATATCTGCTGATCTGGGCCTGTGCGGTGCCAGGGCTGTTGATCGCGGGATGGTGGCTGCTCGGCAGGCGTGGTGTGCGGCTGTCGGCCGCGCTTGCGGTCATTGTGCTGGCGAGCGGCATGCTCGTTTATACGCTTGGGATGCGTGGTGTGACACTGTCTCTTATACACATCTC
>USLV01000054.1 GCA_900555705.1 uncultured Oscillospiraceae bacterium
ACCTTATTATACGCGCTTATCCGGCATGTTTCAAGGCTAAATCTCAAATTCGTGTGTCGAGCAGCTTGACATATCGGTCATGGAAGGCGGTAAAGGTGCCTGCATCCAGCTCATCGCGGATGCGCTCCATCAGGTGATTGTAGAACCAGAGGTTATGCATGACGGCCAGACGCATACCCAGCAGTTCCTCTGCCTTGAACAGGTGGCGGATATAGGCGCGGGAGTAGTTCCGGCAGGCCGGGCAGCCGCAGGCGGGGTCAATGGGACGCTCGTCCCGCTCGTACTTGGCATTTTTGATGTTAATGATGCCGCTCCATGTATTCAGGTGGCCGTGGCGGGCATTGCGGCTGGGCATAACGCAGTCAAACAAGTCTACACCGCGTGCTACGGCCTCGATGATGTTGCCGGGAGTGCCGACGCCCATCAGGTAACGGATCTTATCCTTGGGCATATAGGGCTCGACCGCGCTGATCATCTCGTACATCACCTCAGTGGGCTCACCCACAGCGAGGCCGCCGATGGCGTAGCCGTCCAGGTCCAGGTCAGCGATCTGCTTCATGTGCTCCACGCGCAGGTCGGCGAAGGTGCAGCCCTGATTGATGCCGAACAGCAGCTGATCCGGGTTGACCGAAATGCCCTCATGCTTCAGGCGGGCCATCTCGGCCTTGCAGCGCTTCAGCCAGCGGGTGGTACGCGCGCAGCTGGCCTCGGAGTAGTCGTGCTGGGCCGGGTTCTCCACGCACTCGTCAAAGGCCATGGCAATCGTAGAGCCAAGGTTTGCCTGAATCTGCATGCTCTGCTCCGGTCCCATAAAGATACGATGGCCGTCGAGGTGGGAGTTGAAGGTCACGCCCTCCTCCGTAATATGGCGCAGCTTGGCCAGACTGAACACCTGAAAGCCGCCGCTGTCGGTCAGGATCGGCCCCTCCCAGCCGGAAAAACGATGCAACCCGCCGAGTGTGCGGACAAGCGCATCTCCCGGCCGCAGGTGCAGATGATAGGTGTTGCAGAGCATCACCTGACAGCGCAGCTCCCGCAGATCGTCGGCAGAGACCGCTCCCTTGATGGCACCGCAGGTCGCGACATTCATAAACGCCGGGGTCTGCACCGTGCCATGCGGTGTCTCAAACACACCGCGCCGTGCCGCGTCCTCCGTTTTCTGTATCGTCATTGTCTGATCCGCCATATTGTTCCTCTTTCCCGGAAGCACACATCGCCGGCGTTTCCGCGTTGTTCCCCATATGCCTTTCAGTATATCAAAATCCGCGTCGGAACGCAACAGAGAAAAACCGTCCGGCGCACAGTGCCGAACGGTTTTCAGACTTATTTCACGTCCCGACGGCAGAAGCTGTCGCGGGCAACAAAAAGGAAACAGACCGTATATACGAGAAGGATGGCGATCGCCTGTCCCAACGTGCTCGTGCTGTCGATCATCGCGAGCTCCGACACCGCCCGCATATCCAGTCCCATCAGCGAAGGCGCGGGGAAGTAAAGGGACAGATCGGTGTGGGCAAAAAGCAGGAACTTGGCGCCCGGTATTGTAAAGCCAAGCACCTGGGAGACCAATCCGAGTATACTGGTCAGGAAACTGCCGCCATAGAGCGCCACAATTGACAGGGCGATGGCGGCGGCATTGCGTCGGGTGATCGCCGACAGCATCAGCGCAAGCGCACCATAGGCCACCGACGGCAACAGCAGCAACGGGAATTTGATCAGCAGGTAGACAAGATAGGGCAGCCGTACCGTTTGCCCGAAAAGCGACACCACCTGCATCGCGCCCGCATCCGCAAACAGCGTGAGCATCCCGCTGATCAACGCACAGATCACCAGCAGCGCAGCGGCGCCGATCAGCAGCACTTCCATCGCCATCCACGCCTTGGCCCAAAAGATGCTGCTCCGCTTATGTGGTGTAATCAGCAGCAGCTTGACGGTACCCGAACTGAACTCTCCCGCAATCAGGCCGCCCGCGATCACCATCACGGCGATCATCAACAGCTCGGTCGAGGAAAGCGCGTTGTCGAGCGCCGCCGGGAAGGAGGTCATATCCAGCGGACGCGTATCGGTCCGCAGCCGCTCCAGCGCCACGGCATTCTCCCGCTGCAGCGCCGCACGCTGACGCGCATTGAGAAGCGTGCCCTGCTCGTTGGTCTCGCGCAGCAGGCTGAACCGGTTCCGCCGGATCAGCTCCAGCTGCTCCACTCGCCAGGTATCGGCTGTATCTTCGCCGCCGGTATACCAGTCAAACAGCCTGGAGACCGGCTGAATATCCATCTCCAGCATCATCTCCAGCATCTCGCGATGCACCTGCCGTTCCGCATCGCTCTGGATGTCCACATCCAGGAAGTTCCCGCTGTCCAGTTGATACTGAACAAATCCGCGCCAGTCGTTTTTCTCCAGAATCGTCCGGAGGCGGGCGGTTTCCCCCTCCACAGCGGTATCCGGCGATTCGCCCTGCTGCTCCAGCAGCATCCAGGAGGCATCCACCCGCCAGTCGGTCGGTGGGATCTCCTCCTCCAGCAGATAACGGTACCAGTCGGCTTCCGCCTTCGTGTCCGCCTGCTCCGCACCCCAGATCTGCTCCTCGTACATATCCTGCCATGTATAATCCGACTCATAGAATGAGAGATTGGCCGTCGCTCCCAGTAACAGCGTTGTCAGTGCCGACAGGCCGACCACGACCGCCAGAATCACCCATGTGGAGGCCTTTTTGTAAAGCTTGACCCGTTCGTTTTGTATCAGCTTAGCCAATGACAGCGCCTCCCCCCGTGATCTCCATATATCGCTGCTCCAGCGAGGAATGTATCGCCTGCAGACCTGTGATGACGACATCCTGCTCCATCAGACGGCGATTGACAATCGCCAGCTCCTCCTCGGTCACCCGCAAATCGACGGTGTCCGCCGTCTGGTCCAGAATACGGTCGTCCAGGTGTTCCCGCAGCAGCACCATCGCCTGCTCCATCGGACGGAGCGTATAGCGGTAAACGGCGGTGCCGTTCTCCATCAGGTCGTGCATGCTGCCGACCTTCAAAAGCTCTCCGCGATTGATGATGCCGACCGTATCGCACATCAGCTGCATCTCCTGCAAAATATGACTCGAAACCAACACCGCAAGGCCGGTCTCCCGCGCAAGCCGTCCGAGCAGGTCACGAAACTCCTTGATACCGGCGGGATCCAGCCCGTTGGTCGGCTCGTCGAGAATCATAATTTTCGGATTATGAATCAGCGCCTGTGCCACGCCAAGCCGCTGCTTCATACCGAGGGAATAGCTTTTGAATTTGTCTCGGATACGCTGCTGCATGCCGACCAGCTCAACCACCTCGTCCACCCGCCGTGCATCCGTACCGCAGGCTTTGGCCTGTAACAGCAGGTTGTCGTAGCCCGAGAGATAACCGTACATATCCGGATTTTCCACAATACCGCTGACCGCCCGCATCGCGTTTTCAAAATCCAACTCGATATTGTGACCGTCAATCCGAATCTCTCCGCTGTCGATTGCGAGCAGACCCAGGATCATTTTGATGGTCGTTGTTTTGCCCGCGCCGTTCGGCCCCAGAAAGCCGAAAATTTCTCCCTCCCGGACAGAAAAGCTGACATCCTTCACAACCGGACGGGATCCAAAAAACTTGTGTACATGGTCAAGCTCCAAAACCGCCATATCGCGATCCCTCCTCTCTCATATCAGACCGAAGGATTCCCCATTGTCGTCCCATGCGAAATGGGTCACACGGTGAATCCGCCAGCCATTTTCCGTCTCTTTACAGGCGAGGGTAAGATACAGCGTCATCTCCTCCTCGTGCTCATCCGTCAACTGGTTGGTATGATAGTCGTAGAACTGCCCGGATACCGCGTAGCGGCCGACGAGCTGGATATAGCCGGTATCCTCGGAAATGGTGCAGTTCCCGGTCGACAGCTCCTCCAGCCGGAGTGCGCGCAGGCGCATACCCATCTCCTGCTGCCCGGTGGCCATGGCCAGCACATACTCGGCGCTCTGCCCGATGTACTGCGCTTCCTCCACAAAGAGCGGCTGCATCGCCGTCTCCAGTGCGCGGATTTCTCTCTCCTGTTCCTCCGGCTGCGTCAGGCGGAGAAGCTCACTGTCGGATGGCGTCAGATAGGGCTTCGCCAACGTGTGTACTGACTCGGCGAGCGCCCGCAGCTCCCGCTTATCCGGCAGCAGCAGAAGTTGTGTCGTCAACACATACAGCAGCGCCGCTCCTGCCAGCGCCAGCGAGAGAACCGCCCCCCGGTTGACGCGTTTCCAAAACGGCCGTTTATTCACACCTGTATCCCCCATTCTCATTTTGAATATCTCCAGTATAGCAGCCCTCTCGGGCAGCGTCAATCCAAATCTACCAAAATTGGCCATTTATTCCACTCTCTTGGGGTCCATGCATGTTTTCGGTTTTACACTTGCGGTTTTTGCACAGATCGGGTATACTAATAAGTATTATAATAGTGACAGACAGTTCTATATCAATGGAGGGGATTTCATGTCTCTGCGCTCTCTGTTTTCGCGCGCTTCCTCGGACGAATCCGGAGCGTCCGACCTTTCATCGACGGACGACGTGCCGACGGCAAACGCCGATTCGTCACAGGTACTCCGGGAAATTTTCAATCCGGTTCGGGCGGGGCGGCGGCTGATGGCCTCGTGGCTGATCTGCTGCTGCGTACTGGTCGGCTGGTTTGAAAATTTTACGACGCTGACCTTTCCGGAAAACGTCCCGATCTGGCAGATTCCGGTTTTTACACTGGCTCTTTTCGCGGTTTTCTCTCTGCTTGCCACCCGGTTGTCCGCCCGCCTGGACAGTTTTCTGCTCTCCGCCTCGTCGGTGGTATTCTCCCTGCTGCTGGCCTATCATTACAGCGGCCGGGATCTCCCGGGCTTTTACGTCTCGCTGCTGATTGTCCTGGCCATCATACTGCTGCCGATCTGGCTGGAGCAAAAGCCGGCGGAAGGAAGACTGACGCTCGGACGCCGAGGACGCAACATCGGCATTCTGATCTGCGGCCTTGTTTTTGTCGGCATTGTCGGCACACTGACCTGCCTGCGCTATACCAACTATCTGGCGCCCAACTATGACTTCGGCATCTTCTGCAACATGTTCTACAACATGAAAACCTCGCTGCTCCCGATGGTGACCTGTGAGCGCGACATGCTGCTCTCGCATTTTGCCGTCCATGTCTCGCCAATCTATTACATACTGCTGCCCTTCTACGCCATCTTCCCCTCGCCGCTCACGTTACAAATCGGACAGGCCGTCGTGCTGGCGAGCAGTCTGATCCCCCTCTGTCTGCTGGCGAAAAAATATCAGCTCTCAAACGGCGAAACGCTCCTGCTGTCCATTGCGGCCGCCTGTTATCCCGCTCTGAGTGCCGGTACCTTTTATGATATCCACGAAAACTGCTTCCTGCCGCCGCTGCTGCTCTGGCTCTTCGTCTGCTATGAGTACCAGCGCTTCGGCTGGATGTATGTCGCCGCGGCCGGTGTCCTGATGGTCAAAGAGGATGCCGCCGCCTATGTGCTGATCTTTGCGCTCTATCTCTTTTTTGCCCGCCGGGAACGGCGGCACGGCGCGCTGCTCGCCGGTGTCTCCCTGATCTATTTCGCGGCTGCTCTGTATCTGCTCGGTGCCCTCGGCGAGGGCGGTATGACCTATCGCTATGACAACCTTTCCGCGGGGGACGGCGGATTGACGGGTGTGCTGGTCACCTTCCTGCGCAATCCCGCCTACGTGCTGACCCAGCTCCTGTTCACCGACAACGGCAATGCCGGCAAATGGCTCTATCTGCTCAAGCTGTTCGCGCCGCTCGCCCTGCTGCCGATCTGTTCGCGTCGCTTCAGCCGACTCCTGCTGCTCGCACCGTTGCTGCTCAATCTGTTGACAACTTACGTCTATCAATACGACATTAATTTCCAATACAGCTTCGGCATCACTGCCTTCCTGTTCTATCTGGCGGTGTTAAATGCCGCCGACCGGCCGCAGACAAATCGCCGGGCGCATCTCCGCTTCGCGGCGCTGGCCTCGTCGCTGCTGTTTATCCTGGTGTGTCTGCCGACATTGCAGTCGCAGCTCTCCTGGAATAAAAACCACGGCGACACCTTCCGGCAAATGGATGAGATTTTGGAGACGATTCCGGAGGATGCCTCCGTGACCACCTCCACCTTCCTCCTCCCTCACTTGGCCAATCGGGCCGAAATTTATGAGATTTACTATCATGGCGACAAAACCGACACCGATTATCTCGTGCTTGACATTCGATCCTTTTCAAAAAGTGAATCGGAGGAGCAGGCGCAGAAATGGCGCGACGCAGGCTATGAAACCATCGCACGACATGAGGACATGATCGAAATTCTCAAGAAGCCGACACCAGAAGCGGAAGGGATATGAATATGAAACCATTCCGCACGGCGGTTTTACAAAAACGGTCCCACGGACGAGACATCGCTGCCAATGTGGCCGTCATCCTGTCGGCGCTGAAGCAGGCAGCGCAAGCGGAAGCCGACATCCTGCTGCTGCCGGAGTGCTTCCTCAACGGATATATCCTGCCGGTGCGGCAGGAGGAAGCGATGGAGGATACCGATCCGGCGCTGCTCCGACTCTGCCGTGCCGCGAAAGAGACCGGCGTCGGCCTCGTCGCAACAGCGCTGACCAAAGGCGTTCAAAAACCGCAGAACAGCGCCTTTGTCATCGGCAAAGACGGCTCCATCCGGATGAAATACAGCAAAGTGCACACCTGTGATTTCGCCGACGAGGCCTGTCTCGAGAGCGGCAGCGGTTTTTTCGTCTGTGATTTCGACGGAGTGACGCTCGGTGTCATGATCTGCTACGACCGGGAATATCCCGAGAGTGCACGGGTGCTGATGATGAAAGGGGCAGAGATCATCCTGGTCCCCAACGACTGTGGCTCGATGCAGCCGCGGATTCAGGCGCTGTCCACGCGCGCCTATGAGAATATGGTCGGGGTGGTGATGGCCAATCCGCCCGGACCGGACGCCGGACGCTCCTGCGCCTTCTCCCCGATCTGCTGGGATGCGGACGGCCTTTGTGTGGATAACACCCTGCTGCTCGCAGACGCAGAGGAAGAGGCGCTGTTGTTTGCCGATTTCGATCTGGAGGCGCTGCGCGCCTATCGGAATTGCGAGATGATGGGCAATACCTTCCGGAAGGTGCACGCCTATGACGAGCTGCTAAGCAGCGATATCCGACCGCCGTTTATCCGCGAACGCGGTCTGTGATGCTCTGGAAACGGAGGATATGCAGATGAAAGAAATTCAAAAAAAGCGGGCAATTGCCGTTGTATCAACTGGAGAAAGGATGTGATGAATGACGATATAAGGAGGAATTTCGCTTGCAGACCACTCCCAATCCGGATGATATTTTCCCAAACGATTATACCCTCGATGGACAAGAGGAAACACGGTTTTTCGGAGGGGAACAGACGTCCGACTGCGTTCTCCTCCTTACCTGGCGGGAGCCAAGTGGCGTCGTCGGCCT
>USLV01000055.1 GCA_900555705.1 uncultured Oscillospiraceae bacterium
TTCGTCGGCAGCGTCAGATGTGTATAAGAGACAGCTCTCCTGCTCCTGCTCCATCCAGTCCATGGTGGCACTGCCGTCATGGGTTTCACCGATCTTGTAGTTGATGCCGGTGTAGAACAGGATGCGCTCGGTGGTGGTAGTTTTACCCGCATCGATATGCGCCATGATACCGATATTTCTGGTAAGCGCCAAAGGTGTCTGTCTCGCCATACATATCCTCCTCTACGGGCTTACCATCTGTAGTGGGCAAAGGCACGGTTGGCCTCGGCCATCTTGTGTGTGTCGTCGCGCTTCTTCGCCGCGCCGCCGTTTCCGTTGAGCGCGTCGAGGATTTCCGCCGCGAGGCGCTCTTTCATCGTGCGCTCGGAACGGGCACGGGAATAGCTGGTCAGCCAGCGGAGCCCCAGCGTCTGGCGACGCTCCGGACGAACCTCGATCGGCACCTGATAGGTAGCACCGCCAACACGGCGGGCCTTGACCTCCAGCAGAGGCATGATGTTCTCGAGCGCCTGCTCAAAAACCTCCAGCGGCTCCTTGCCGGTCTTTTCCTGAATAATGTCGAAGGCACCATAGACGATCTTCTGAGAGACGCCGCGCTTGCCGTCGATCATGATGTTGTTGATGAGTCTGGTCACCAATTTGGAATTGTAAAGCGGGTCGGGCAAAACATCACGTTTTGCGATAGAACCTCTTCTCGGCACTTTACTTCCCTCCTTCATAAGAATGATATCACAGGTACTCGAAAGTGACATACTCCCGTTGGCCAATATAGGGGCTACTATCCGGCCCGCCGAAAAGGCGGCACCGTCCCGGGAACACCGGGGCGGCAGGCCGTATTTATAGTATCACCGCTACATTGTAGCCGCTGATGAATTTGTCTTACTTTTTGGCGGCTCCCGCCTTCGGACGCTTCGCGCCGTACTTGGAACGGGCCTGCATTCTCTTGGCAACGCCCTGCGCGTCAAGAGTGCCGCGGATGATGTGGTAACGGACACCAGGCAGATCCTTGACACGACCGCCGCGGATCAGCACCACGCTGTGCTCCTGCAGGTTGTGGCCTTCGCCGGGGATATAGGACGTGACCTCGATCCCGTTGGACAGGCGCACACGAGCGATTTTACGAAGCGCAGAGTTCGGCTTCTTCGGGGTCGTCGTCTTGACCGCGGTGCAGACACCACGCTTCTGGGGAGAGTTCTGGTCGGTGGGAACACGCTTCTTGGAGTTCCAGCCTTTCAGAAGGGCAGGGGCTTTCGCCTTCTTCCCGATCTCCTCGCGGCCTTTGTGCACTAACTGATTAAAGGTTGGCAATGCTTAACACCTCCTGTAAAAATTATATATCCTTGAAGAAAACCGGAGAGCGCCGGGCGGCGGACCGCCCGGCGAATTCGGTTTTACCAAAGACCAAATACCACAATTTCATATTTTATCACGGATTTTCGCTGTTTGTCAAGTCCTCGTCCAGAGAAATTTCGAGGTTTTCCTCTTCCTCGTCCAGCAGCTCAACAGCCGGTTCTTCCTCTTCAGGCATGATCTCGGGGCGGACGACGTCCTCTTCCTCGAGCATGCTGCGCAACGCGGTCACATAGGGATCGTTGTCGTCGGCATGGGTGTTGACGACATCGACGTCGGTGTAGAGCTGCATACCGGTACCGGCGGGAACCAGCTTGCCGATGATGACGTTCTCCTTGAGGCCCATCAGCGGGTCGACTTTGCCCTTGATCGCGGCCTCGGTCAGCACGCGGGTGGTCTCCTGGAAGGAGGCGGCAGAGAGGAAGCTGTCGGTTGCGAGAGAGGCCTTGGTGATACCCAACAGAACGGGGGCGCAGGTCGCCTCTTTCAGATGAATCTCACCGCCCTCGATCCGCGCGCGAACCCGGGCATTTTCCGCCTCGAGCTCGGCACGGTTGACAAGCGCGCCGGAGAGCAGATAGGTGTCTCCGGAATCCTCAACGCGTACCTTGCGCATCATCTGGCTGACAATGACCTCGACGTGTTTATCGTTGATATCCACGCCCTGCATCCGGTAGGTGCGCTGGACTTCCTGAATCAGGTAGTTCTGCACCGCCTCGGGACCATTGATAGCAAGGATATCGTGCGGATTGATGGAACCTTCGGTGATGCGGTCGCCCTTCTTGATGAAGTCACCTTCATTGACGCGAACCCGCGCACCGTAGGTAATGACATAGGAGCGTTCATCCACATTCTGGGGATCCGTGCTGGTGACAATGACCAGCCGCTTTTTCTTTTCCTCCGCGAATCGGACAACACCGTCGATCTCGCTGATGATGGCGAGATGCTTCGGCTTGCGCGCCTCGAAGAGCTCCTCGACGCGGGGCAGACCCTGTGTGATGTCCTCGCTGGAGGCGATACCGCCGGTGTGGAAGGTACGCATGGTCAGCTGAGTGCCGGGTTCACCGATCGACTGGGCGGCGATAATACCGACCGCCTCACCGACCGTGACCGGGTCAATGGTGGCGAGGTTGGCGCCATAGCAGCGGGCGCAGACACCGTGCTTCGAGCTGCACTTGAGAACCGAACGGATCTTGATGCTCTCGATGTGGTAGTGGTTGATGAGCAGGTCGACCTCGTGGTCGCCCATCATGACGTCGCGGCTGACGACCACCTCACCCGTATCCGGATCACAGAAGTCATCCGCGAGATAGCGGCCCATCAGGCGCTCGGACAGCGGCTCGATCATTTCCTTGCCGTCGCGGATATCGCGGATTTCGATGCCGTCGTGGGTGCCGCAGTCCTCCTCGCGGATGATGACGTCTTGCGAGACATCGACGAGACGTCGGGTCAGATAACCCGAGTCGGCGGTACGCAGCGCGGTATCGGCGAGGCCCTTCCGCGCGCCGCGGGAGGAGATGAAGTATTCGAGAATATTCAGGCCCTCACGGTAGTTGGCGCGGATCGGCACCTCGATGGTACGGCCGGAGGTGTTGGCGATCAGGCCACGCATACCGGCGAGCTGACGGATCTGGCTGATGGAACCACGGGCGCCGGAATCCGACATCATATAAATCGGGTTATAGGGATCGAGATTGGCGTTCAGTGCGTCGGTGACCTTGGCGGTGGTATCGTTCCAGGTGGTGATGACGCCGCGATAACGCTCGTCATCGCTCATCAGACCCTTATTGAAGAGCTTGGTGATGGAGTCGACCTTTGCTTCGGCCTCGGCGATCAGCTGCTTTTTCTCCGGCGGGATCGACGCGTCGCAGACGGCGACGGTCAGCGCACCGCGTGTGGAGTATTTGAAGCCCTGTGCCTTGACGGCGTCCAGCACTTCAGAGGTACGGGCGGCGCCATGCACCTTGATGCACTTCTCGATGATCTTCGAGAGCTGCTTCTTGCCGACCTTGAAATCGATCTCATAGAGGAAGCGGCTGTCTGGCGTCGAGCGGTCGACAAAGCCGAGATCCTGCGGGATCGGGCCGTTGAAGATAATACGGCCGATGGTGGTCTCGACCAGGCGGCTCTGCATCACGCCGTCGATCTCCATCGTGCGGCGCACCTTGATCTTCGCGTGCAGGCCGATCACCTGATCGCTGTAAGCCATCATGGCCTCGTTCTCGTCGCGGAAGACCTTGCCCTCGCCCGGCTCGCCGGGCTTGTCAATGGTCAGATAGTAGGAGCCGAGCACCATGTCCTGCGTCGGCACGGCGACGGGCTTTCCGTCGGAGGGCTTGAGCAGGTTGCCGGCCGCCAGCATAAGGAAGCGGGCCTCGGCCTGCGCCTCGGCGGATAGCGGCACATGGACAGCCATCTGGTCGCCGTCAAAGTCGGCGTTGAAAGCGGTACAAACCAGCGGGTGCAGCTTGATGGCGCGGCCCTCGACCAGCACCGGCTCAAAGGCCTGGATGCCGAGACGATGCAGTGTGGGGGCGCGGTTGAGCATGACCGGATGGTCCTTGATGACGATTTCCAGCGCGTCCCAGACCTCGGGACGCAGCTTCTCCACCATCTTGCGGGCGGATTTGATGTTGCCGGCAGCGCCGGTCTCGGTCAGCCGCTTCATGACGAACGGCTTGAACAGCTCGATCGCCATCTCCTTTGGCAGGCCGCATTGATACATCTTGAGCTCCGGGCCGACGACGATAACCGAACGACCGGAATAGTCGACGCGCTTGCCGAGCAGATTCTGGCGGAAACGGCCTTGCTTGCCCTTGAGCATATCCGAGAGGGATTTGAGCGGGCGGTTGTTGGGACCGGTCACCGGACGGCCGCGGCGGCCGTTGTCGATGAGGGCGTCGACCGCCTCCTGGAGCATGCGCTTCTCGTTGCGGACAATGATATCCGGCGCACCGAGCTCCAGCAGACGCTTCAGACGGTTGTTGCGGTTGATGACCCGGCGATAGAGGTCGTTGAGGTCGGAGGTCGCAAAGCGGCCGCCGTCCAGCTGCACCATCGGGCGCAGATCCGGCGGGATAACCGGCAGGACGGTCAGCACCATCCATTCGGGCTTGTTGCCGCTGGCGCGGAATGATTCGACAACTTCCAGACGCTTCACGGCGTGCGCACGCTTCTGCCCTTCGGTGTCGCGGTTGCGCTCCTTGCTCGTCAGGGTTTCGATTTCCGCCTTCAGTTCAGCGCTCAGCTTGTCCAAATCCAGCTCGCGCAGCATCGTCTGCACGGCTTCGGCGCCCATCATCGCCTTGAAGCTGCCGCGGTCGGGCTTCTCCATGATGGCGCGGTACTGGTCGTCGTTAATCAGGTCATGCAGGGCGACGTTGGTCACGGCGGTGTTGCCGGGATCAAGGACGATAAAATTCGCGAAATACAGCACCTTGTCCAGCACACGGGGGGACAGCTCCAGCAGCATACCCATGCGGCTGGGGATTCCCTTGTAGTACCAGATATGGCTCACGGGCGCAGCAAGTTCGATATGACCCATGCGCTCGCGGCGAACCTTGGCGCGCGTGACAGACACGCCGCACTTGTCGCACACGAGGTTCTTGTCCTTCGGACGGATGCGCTTGTGCTTGCCGCAGGCGCACTCCCAGTCCTTCGTCGGGCCGAAGATGCGCTCGCAGTACAGGCCGTCTTTTTCGGGCTTCAGGGTACGATAGTTGATGGTTTCGGGCTTGGTGACTTCACCATGAGACCACTGCCGAATCTGCTCAGGAGAGGCCATGCCGATCTGGATGGCGTCAAGATTGGTCAGCTCAAACAAAAGGGTTCACACTCCCTTCATTGTAACACCGGTGTATGTCCTGTACGGGAAAGCCATCAGCCGGAAGGGGATTCCTGTCCGGCTGATAGGCTCATGTGTCAATTACTGATCGTCGTCATCCAGATTCATGTCGTCAAAGCCCAAATCGTCCAGACGCATGGTGTCCAGATCGTCGTTTTCCTCGTCGTCATCGAAGGAGAGCGGAATCGACAAATCGTCGTCCTCGCTGTCGGAATCCAAATCGTTCAGCGGGAAGTCGTTGTCCGGGAAGTCGTTGCTGATGGCATCGGCGTCCTCGTCCTCCGGCAGCAGCGTCGCGAGCGATTCCTGTTTGTCCTGTTCGGGCGCATTGTTCTTGCTCGGCGGCGCCATGTCCTCCGGGTCAAGTTCGGGAATCTCAATCACGTTGCGGTCGCGGTCAAGCACCTTGATATCCAGGCACAGCGCCTGCAGTTCCTTAATCAGCACCTTGAAGGATTCCGGCACGCCCGGGGCGGGGATGTTCTCGCCCTTGATGATGGCTTCATAGGTCTTGACGCGGCCCACGGTATCGTCGGACTTCACGGTCAGGATTTCCTGCAGGGTGTTCGCCGCGCCGTAGGCTTCCAGCGCCCAGACTTCCATCTCGCCGAAGCGCTGACCGCCGAACTGCGCCTTGCCGCCCAGAGGCTGCTGGGTGACCATGGAGTAGGGGCCGGTGGAACGGGCATGGATCTTATCGTCGACCAGGTGATGCAGCTTCAGGTAGTACATATAGCCTACCGTGACCTTGCTGGGGAACTGTTCACCGGTACGGCCATCATACAGGGTGGTCTTGCCGTCGTCGGTCAGATCGATCTTGGAGAAGTCGATGACATGGCCTTTCTCGCCCATCAGGCGGTCCAGGTGGGTCGGGTACTCGGGCGCGTTTTCGCCGTGCCACTTCTCGCGGGCCTCGGCGAAGCAATCGCGCAGGTCGGACTCGTGCGCACCGTCAAAGACGGGGGTCTGGACCTTCCAGCCCAGTGCCTTGGCAACGTAGCCCAGGTTGACCTCCAGGACCTGACCGATGTTCATACGGGAAGGAACGCCCAGGGGGTTCAGCACGATGTCCAGCGGGGTGCCGTCGGGCAGGTAGGGCATATCCTCCTGCGGCAGGATGCGGGAAACGACACCCTTGTTGCCGTGACGGCCTGCCATCTTATCGCCGACGCTGATCTTACGCTTCTGGGCGATGTAGCAGCGCACGCACATACGCACGCCGGGCTGCAGCTCGTCGCTGTTCTCGGGGGTAAAGACCTTGACGTCGACAACGATGCCGTAGGCGCCGTGGGGCACACGCAGGGAGGTGTCGCGGACCTCGCGGGCCTTCTCGCCGAAGATGGCGCGCAGCAGGCGCTCCTCGGCGGTCAGATCGGTCTCGCCCTTCGGCGTGACCTTGCCGACCAGAATATCACCGCTGCGCACCTCTGCGCCGACGCAGATGATGCCGCGCTCGTCGTGACTCTGCTCGATGGCAGCGCCGGCGAGACGGGTCACGCCGATGCCGTAGCAGCCCATCTCGAGAACCTTCGGCTGGCCGTTTTCATCGAGATAGGTGGCGTTGAGGGCTTCGGAGTACTTCGTGCCAAGGTAGAAGACGTGACCGACTTCAATGCCGCGCTGCAGGCGGAGCATGCCCTTGCCGTCGGGAGAGGCGTCGCCCTCGACGACGTTGCGCAGGTCGGCAACCTTGGGTTCGGGCAGGTCGCGGCCGAAGTTCACGCCGGTGTAGTGATAGCCCTCTTCATTGGCGCCGCAGCAGAAGTCGGACATGTTGGCGACGGTCAGGTCTGCATAGACGGCAACGTCTTCCTTGATGCCGACAGGGCCGAGATAGCCGGGCTTGGAACCGAAGTTCTCGAGGATCTCGGCGTCGGTCGCAAAGCGGAAGCCGTCCTTGAGCTCAGGCAGATGACCGGCCTTGACTTCGTTGAGGTCGTGGTCGGCACGGAGCAGGATGAGGACGATCTTGGCGGGAAGCGGATTGCCCTTTTCGTCAGTGCGGTCGGCGGCAAGCACGACGCTCTTGACGGACTTTTCAAAGGGAATGCCTAGGAATTCAGCCACGTCGTGGCACTTTTCCTTACCCGGGGTCGGACGCTTCACCATCTCTTCAGCAGCGGCGGCGCGAACGTCAATGAGCGAACGGGCCTCGGCCAGCTCGATGTTGGCGTCCTCGCAGCCGGAGTCCTCCAGGATATTTTTCTTGTAGCTCCACTCCACGGTAATGCCC
>USLV01000056.1 GCA_900555705.1 uncultured Oscillospiraceae bacterium
TCACAAAGCACCCGGTCAAACCGGCCGACCCAGTCCGGCGGACAGTCCGACGAGGCATCCCGGCAGACCGTCTGCAAAATGGATACCCCACAGTCCGCCGCCCGCTCCGCCATCACCCGGCATTTCGCCGGATAAAGATCGCCCGCCAAAAGCTCGCCACGGTTCTCCATCATCTGGGCAACGGTCAGGCTCTTGCCGCCCGGCGCCGCGCAGACATCCGCCACGCGCTCGCCCGGCTCCGGTGCCAGTGCCCGACAGCACCACTGAGAAGCCGCATCTTGATGATAATACCAGCTTTTGCAGGATTTTGCAAGCTTTTTCAGGACGAAAGCCGCGGAAATCCGCACACAGTGCGGCAATCCTTCCGTCGGTATACAGACGGCGCCCGCCTCCTCCACCGCCGCTGCAAACGCCGCATCGGTCGTTCGCAGCGTATTGATCCGCAGACAAACAGGCGGCGGATCGTTGAGCGAGGTCAGCAGTCCGGCCAGCACCTTGCCGCCATAACACCCACGCCAGAACCGGATCAGCTCCTCCGGGCAGGAATAACGGAGTGAGAGCCCGCGATCGTCCTCCCCGAGCACATCCAGCAGCTCATGCCGACGCCGCTGGATGCCGCGCAGCACGCCGTTCACAAAGCCGGCGGCGTGTCCCTGCTTCATCCGCTTCACAAGATTGACCGATTCGCTGACCGCAGCGGATGCAGGGATTTTCTCCATATATAAAAGTTGATAAGCGCCGAGTCGAAGACTTTCCACCACCGCCGGATGCATCCGACGAAGCGGCACGGAGGAACAGGCCGCGATCAGATAATCCAGCGTCAGCCGCCGCTCGGTCACGCCATACACCAGCCGGGTGGCCAGCGCGGCATCAGTAGTCGTCAACGCCGTGGTTTTCAACAGTTGATCCAACACGATGTTCGAATACCCCTGTTCGCCGCCGATCTGCATCAGAGCCCGCGCTGCGGCCAGACGCGGGTTCATCGGACGCTCAGTCACGATTTCGCCTCGAAAGAAGCAGAATTAGCCGCAGGAAGCTCATCAGCGCCACCAGCATGGAAGCAACGTAGGTCATGGCCGCGGCGGTCAACACCTGTCGAACCCCTTTCAGCTCTTCCTCCGTCATCATGCCGCCCTCTCGCAGCGCCTTCATGGCACGAGCACTCGCGTTGAATTCCACCGGCAGGGTCAGCAGCTGAAACAGTACCGCCACACCGAAAAACGCGAGGCCGAGATAGGCGAGCAAATCACTATAGAGCAGCATACCCGCCAAAAACAGGTAGGGCGCGATTGTCGAAGCGATGCGGGTGGTCGGCAGGATGACACTACGGATTTTGATCGGCATATAGCCGTTCGCATATTGCAGCGCATGGCCGGTCTCATGAGCGGCCACGCCGACCGCCGCGACAGAGGAAACCTGTCCGACCGGCTCAGAAAGACGAATGACATTGGTGCGAGGATCGTAGTGGTCGGTCATCGAACCCGCAACCGACTCAAGCGCGACCGAAATGCCGTTTTGCCGCTGAATCTCCCGCGATGCCTCTGCTCCCGTTAGCCCGGAACGAACTCCCATCTGGCTGTACTTATGAAAGGCGGATTTCACCTTGAACTGTGCCCACACCGTCACCAGCAGCGCCGGCACCACCAACAACCAATAATATTGATCAAAAAAGAACATCAGCAACTGCCTCCTTATTCTTTTCCGAAAACATACCCCACACCGATGGGATGTCCCCGCAGAAAGTCCTGTATATCCATCCGCCGCGCTCCCTCATACTGTACCTCCAGCAGCTCAAGTGAGCCCTCACCGCAAGATATAGTAAAGGGGGCCAGCTTTACAACTTCTCCTGCCTCCGCATCGGCAATCTCTTCGCCAACGCGGGAACGATGCACTTTCAAAATCTTACCCCCATACCGGCAGCAGGCAGACGGCCAGGGATTCAGCCCACGCACCTGGTTGTGCAGTACCGCCGCCGGCTTCGAAAAGTCCAGTGGCGAGAGCGATTTGTCCAGCATCGGAGCGTAACTTGCCAGTGCGTCATCCTGCTTTTGCGGCCGAAGCGTCCCCGCCTCGAGCTGACGAATGGTATCCGACAGCACCGAGGCGCCGAGAGCCGAGAGCGCGTCATGCAGTTCACCGCTCGTCATCTCCGGCGTCAGTGCCAGATGGCCGGTAAGCAGCATGTCGCCGGTATCCAGCCCCGCTTCCATCCGCATGGTGGTCACACCTGCCTCGTTCTCGCCGTTCAGCACCGCCCATTGGATCGGCGCCGCACCGCGATATCGCGGCAGCAGCGAAGCATGTACGTTGATGCAGCCAAAGCGTGGCAGGTCGAGCAAGCGCTGCGACAGGATGCGGCCATAGGCCACGACGACGAACAAATCCGCTTTCTCCGCCTCCAGCCGCTCATAAACCTCCTCGGTTTTCAGCACTGGCGGCTGAAACACCTCGAGCTCATTTGACAAGGCGAACTCCTTCACAGGTGGAGCCGCCAACTGATGACCCCGCCCCTTCGGCTTATCCGCCTGGGTCACCACCAGCGAGACCTCATGGCCATCCTCCAGCAGTCGGGCCAGACACGGAACGGCGAAATAAGGCGTTCCCATAAACACGATTTTCAAGCGATCAGTCCTCCAGCATCCGGATCACGTGCTGCTTGAACAAAATGCCGTCGAGATGATCCGTCTCATGGCATATGCAGCGGGCAACCAGATCCTCCCCGTTCATATAGAAAAACTTGCCGAAACGATCCTGAGCTTTCAGCTTGACCTTTCTCGGCCGCTTGGTGATGCCGTATTCCCCGGGACAGGAGAGGCATCCCTCCGCCTCCTCCTGATTTCCCTTCCGGTCAACGATCTCGGGGTTCACCGCCTCGATGATCCCCTCGCCGAAGTCCATCACAAATACCCGCCGGAGCACGCCCACCTGCGGCGCAGCCAGTCCGACCCCATCCGCGGTGTGCAGCGTCTCCGCCATGTCGTCCAGCAGCTGCCAAAGCCGCTCGTCAAAGTCTGTCACCGGCCGGCTCACCTTTTGCAGAACCGGATCGCCCTCCCGGACAATATTGCGTATTGCCATGCTGTTTCCTCCTTACTCTATAGCATGCCCGCAGGATTGATATCTGCAAACACTGTGACGGCTTTATTTTCCGGTTTTTTCGAAAAATCCGTCAGCAGTGACGCGATCATCTCCCGTATCCGGGCAGAATTCACCATTTTCATCAGCAACTTATAGCGCCATTTCCCGGCAACCCGTGAAACGGCAGCAGGGGTCGGATCCAACACAATCGCAGGCAACCCCCGGAACCGCCCGGTCAGCCGCTCATGCAGCAGCGACAGAAAGCGGGAAGCCGCCTCACGAACCGGCACCTCCTCCCGGCCGACAAAGCCAAAGAGGCAGATATCCGCATAGGGCGGATAGCGCATCAGCCGCCGGGATTCGATCTCCATCTCATAAAAGCCGGTATAATCCTGTCGGGCCGCCAGCGCGATCACCTCGTTCTCCGGCGTATAGGTCTGTACCACCGCCAGTCCCTGTGTCTCCCGCCGTCCCGCCCGGCCGATCACCTGTGTCAGCAGCGAGAAGGTGGTCTCAAAGCAGCGGTAGTCGCCACCGTAAAGCGACTGGTCGGCGGAGAGCACCCCCACCAGCCCGACATTCGGGAAGTCCAGCCCCTTTGCCACCATCTGGGTGCCGATCATGATGTCGTAATCCCCCGCCGCAAATGCACCGAAGCGCTTTTCATAGGCGAAACGGGACATAGTGGTGTCGGTATCCATCCGGAGAACCGACGCCTCCGGAAACCGTTCGGCGAGCTCTTCCTCAACGCGCTGGGTGCCGAGCCCGGCATAGCGCAGCTTATCCGAACCGCAGGAGGGACAAATTCGCACCGGCGGCTGCATATGGCCGCAGTAGTGGCAGACCAGCTGCTCGTTCGCGCGGTGGTAGGTCATCGAAATGCTACAGGACGGACAGGTCACGACATAGCCGCAACTGCGACAGGACACATGCGTATGATATCCCCGTCGGTTCAGCAGCAGGATCACCTGCCGCCGTTCGTCGAGGCAGCAGCGCATCGCCGCCTCGAGCCGGGAGCCGATAACCCCCGCAGACGGCTCCTCCCGCATATCCGCAATCACCACCTCCGGCAACGGCGCATCGCCGAAGCGACCTGTCATGGTGTACAGCGCATAGCGACCGCTCACCGCCGCATGATAGCTCTCGATCGATGGGGTCGCAGAGGCAAGCACCAGCAGCGCTCCCTGCCGCGCACAGCGGAACCGGGCGACATCCCGCGCATGATAGCGCGGCGAGGACTCGGATTTGTAGGTGTGCTCCTGCTCCTCGTCCATCACAATCAGCCCCAAATGCGAACACGGGGCAAACACAGCGGACCGTGTGCCGATCACCACCTGCGCCTCTCCCCGTTTGATACGTTTCCATTCATCCATCCGCTCGCCGATCGACAAGCCGCTGTGCAGCACCGCCACCCGCCGCCCATACCGCTCGAGAAAGAGCGCCATCATCTGGGGGGTCAGCGAGATCTCCGGCACCAGCACCAGCGCCTGCCGTCCGTCGGCCAGCACCTGGTCAATCAGGCTCATATACACCCGCGTTTTTCCACTGCCGGTGACGCCGTAGAGCAGCGCGGCAGCGGGCTCATGCCGCCGATAGTCGGCGAGCAGGCCATCCAAAGCGTGTCGCTGTTCGTCATTCAGCGGAAGCGGCGTCAGCGGCGGCGCCTCCGCCGACCGCGCATAGGGCGCCCGCAGCACCTCCTGATCGTAATACGTCAGCAATCCCTTTTTAACGAGCGCCGTGACCACTGCCTGCGTCACCGAGGCGAAGTAGCAAAGCTCCTTCACCGAGGCGCAGCCGACATCACGCAGCAGACGGAGGACGGCTGTCTGCTTTTCCGTACAGCCCCGGAGCGTTATCTCCTCCGCCAACTGATCCTCCGGGATCGCCAGACGCACCATCCGCACCGAGGCATCGCCCGCCAGCCGCGCCGCCTCATCGCTCCGGCTGATCAGCCCCCGCTCCACCAGCCGCTGCGGCAGCTCGCTCTCCTCGGTCAGCCCCATGCGGGCGAGCAGCCGATCCCGCTCCAGTCCCTCCGGGCTGCGCCGGAGCATATCCAGCAGCCGCTTCTCCTCAGTGGACAGCGTCTCCAGTGCCTCCGCCGACGGCGATTCTGCCAGACGGTAGCAGGGACGGACGCGCATCCCAAGCCCGGTCGGGAGCATCGCCCGCACCGCCTCAAAAACGGTACAGAAGGTACGCTCCCGCAGCCAGAGCGCCAGATCCATCAGCTCGCTGTCCAGCAGCGGTGTGCGATCCAGCACTTCCGAGACCGGTTTGAGCCGCTCGACCTCGGCGGCCCCGTCCAGCTCCACAACAATTCCCTGCCGCTTGCGATTGCCGCCGCCGAAGGGCACCACCACCCGACAGCCCCGTTCGATCGGGACATCCGGCGGTACCAGATAGCTGTAAGGTTTGTCAAAGTGAAAGGCGGCCCCGTCCACCGCCACCTTGACAACACGCGGCAGAAACATGGGCCTCACCTCCTCTTGACAGCGCTTCGCTTATTCGGCTTCCTCGTCCTCTTCTTCGTCCGCCGGCTCCGGCATCATCACCTTGTACTTCCCGGCGGTCAGGTCGCTGATTGCGAGGCTGACCGGCTTTTCCAGCAGAATGATGCCGTCGGTCTCCGCATCCTCGGCGATATCCCGCGCCCGCTTTGCCACACCGATCACAATGGCATAACGGCTCTTGTTTCCCTGTAACGTCTCGATATCTGTCGGTCTAAGCATTCTGAATTACCTCCGTAATATAGTTCTCCATGCGGCTGTAGCGCATATTTTCCGCATCGATGATGGTGTTGATGCGGCGAACCGCCATCTCTACCTCATCATTGATGACGACATAGCTGTAGCGGAACGCCCGGCTGAGCTCCCAGCGGGCTACCGAAAGCCGTCCCTGAATTTTCTCCTCCGTCTCAGTAGCGCGGCCGCGCAGACGGCGCTCCAGCTCCGCCATTGAGGGAATCGTGATAAAGAGGGAGACGAGCTCCTCCTCTCTGTCCATCACCTTTTCCGCGCCCTGCACCTCGATTTCCAGCAGCACATTCTTTCCGGCCGCCAGCCAGTCGGCAATCGGCGCGCGCGGCGTACCGTAGTAATTGCCGTTATACTCCGCATATTCGAGGAAAGCATCCTCTCGGATCATCTGCTCAAATTCTTCCCGGGTACGGAAATAATAATGCACGCCTTCCTCCTCTCCCGGCCTGGGGGCGCGCGTCGTCGCGGAGATTGACAATACCGTATCGTCCCGCGCGGCGAGCAAACTCTTGATGATGGTCCCTTTTCCCGAGCCGGACGGCCCGGAAAGCGCGATCAGCGTCCCTCGTCTTGTCATTCCTCGTCCAACTCCTCTTCCTCGTCCTCACGGTCGTTCAGACGGTTGGCCACCGTCTCCGGCTGCACCGCCGACAGGATCACATGGTCACTGTCGGTAACCAGTACGGCGCGGGTGCGGCGGCCATAGGTCGCGTCGATCAGAGAACCGCGATCCTTCGCGTCCTGGATGATGCGCTTGATGGGCGCCGATTCCGGACTGACGATGGCCACCAGCCGGTTGGCCGACACCATGTTGCCGAATCCGATGTTGATGAGCTTCATGTGTGCTACTTCCTCTTTTATTCAATATTTTGGATCTGTTCCCGAATCTTTTCGATCTCCGCCTTGATGTCCACCACCGTGCGCGCCAACTGCACATCCTGCGATTTGGAGCCGATGGTGTTGGCCTCGCGGTTGATCTCCTGCACGAGGAAATCCAGCTTTCGTCCAACCGGCTCGCCGCTGTCCATCAGCTCGCGGAGCTTGTTTTCCCCTATGCCGCTGATCCGGCTCATCTGCTCAACCGTTTTGAGCATGGGAAGCACAGGCACAGTGGGATTTGATGTTTCCTTTTTTGCCAATGAGATAACCCCCTTTCGTGGTAATGGCTAAAAGGTCTTGATTCATAAATGGGGCTTTAATCGGACGGTTGTTAGCACAACCTCACGGGAGTTTCACCCCTGCGTGGTTCTCACGTAGCCCTACCCATTGCCTGCGACGCTTCTAACGCTCGGACTGTGGCTGTAAGGGAGTATCATTATCCCTCTTGTGTGTCGTCGCCCGCAAGCTGCTGACTTGCTTTGCGGTGTAGTGTTGTTCGCTCGTTCCCGAAAGGGAAGTCATGGCGCACCCGCCGTATGGCTCGGCGCAAAAGGAACGTATCCGATTTGCCC
>USLV01000057.1 GCA_900555705.1 uncultured Oscillospiraceae bacterium
TTCGTCGGCAGCGTCAGATGTGTATAAGAGACAGCATCGGCAGCGGCCAGATCGCCTTACCGGCGGCCGCGATCTCTTCCGCCGCCTTCGCATAATAATACGCCATGAGGTATTCGCCCGCCTCGGCGCCGAACGCCTCGCCCCAGGTGCCGGTCGCCCCGTACAATGCCGTCAGCTCCGTCGGAATCTCGTCGGCCAGAAGCCGTTCGGCGATCTCGCTGTGATCGCGTTGGGCCCCCAGCAGGCCGATCTCGTTTTCCACCTGCATCATGATGACCGTATGCTGCGTATCATGCTGGGACAGATGGTTCATCAGACGGCAAAACGCCTGCCGGTCCTTCTCCACCGCCGCCGCACAGAACGGGGAAATGGTGTCGCAGGTGGCATCCCGTGTGCGTTTGATACGAAAATACTGCCGGTCATCCTGCTTGACCCAGCGGGGCACATAATAGCTCTCGCCATTTTTCCAAAGGCCGAACCACAGGAGAATCAGCCGCATATCCTCCCGTCTCGCCTGCTGCAAAAGCGTATCCAGCAGCGAGAAGTCGAATGCCCCCTCCTCCGGCTCGATGTCCTCCCAGGCAATCGGCAGCAGCACAGTGTTCATATGCAGCTCCCGCAGATAAGGCCAGACCGCCTGCTCCATATACGCGGCGCTGGAGGCAGAGGAGTTGTGCAGCTCGCCTCCCCGCATCAAAAACGGCGCCCCATCCACGAACAGGGTTTTGATCCCCTTTTCGTCCGGCGCAATATGGGGAAACCGATCAGAAATATTCATAAAAACTTTTCTCTCCTTCCGCTGTATTTTGATAGTTTCACTATAGCACGGCAATTCGGAAAAAGCAACCCTTTTGTGCGCCACAGACAAATAGCAAGTGAAATGTATTTACAGATATAGAAACCGATTGCTTTTGAGGATTCTTCGTGTTATGATAGAAAACCGACACTATACTGCTGGAAGGAGTTCCCCATTCATGAAAAAACCCTTTGCTCTGCTGACGACCGTTTTGCTGCTGCTCGCCGCCTTTCCCGCCGTCACAGTCGGGGCGGTTCCCCCGCCGCGCACCTATCGCCACGATCTGATGATTTCGTCCTACCGGCCGACGATCGACGGGAAGGTATTTTCGGATGAATGGGGCGCGCCACGCTTCACCTTCCGGGGCTCGAACCCGAAAGAATCGGACGGGAAGCTCCGGCAGACCGACGAGGAGAATCCGCTGGTACCGGAGGAGATCAACGGCTATTTCGGCTGGGACAGCGAGAATCTCTATATCGCGGTGACCGTCACCGACCCCGTCCACAGCAATAACGCACACAACAAGCTCGATATACATAAGGGCGATTCCCTGATGCTGCGGATCCAGCCCTACGCAGGTGGACCGGAATACATCTGGGGCTTTACATATTCCACCTTCGGCCCCAAAGTCCGGATGGCCTATCAGTGGTCGCCGCAGCCGATAGAGCTCCCGAACGGCAAACGGAACAGCTATTTCTATGCCGATCTCAGCGAAACCGGCCAACCGGTCACAACCTATGAGCTCGCGATTCCCGCTGCGATGCTTGGCCGCGAGCGGTTCACCACAGGAGACATCCTCCCGATTTCAGTTGTGCTCCACCTCACCGACGACGCCGATCCGGAGCACACCGTGACCCCCTCCGGCGCCTACTATGAATGGGGCGTCGGCCTGTTCGACTCATCGGAGACCGACGAGCGGTGTGAGCTGCATCTCACCGACGGCAGCAAGGTCGAAGGGGATTTTTGCTATCAGTTGTCCGCCGACGGCGTGACGCTGACGAAATACCTTGGCAGCGACAGGGAGGTCACAATCCCGGATCAATTCGAGGGACAGCCGGTGACCGGGATTGCCGCGGGCGCTTTTGCGGGATGCGAAACCGTGTCCGACATCCGCTGGCCGGAGACGGTTCGGCAGATCGAGAGGGACGCGTTTGCAGGTACGGCGTTCGAGCAGCGGCTGGCGGCCATGCCGGAAGGCCCCGTCTATGTCGGCCGGATGCTCTGCCGGTATAACCTCCTGCCGAACAGCGCGCTCGGCTTTGATCACCTGCTGATGTTGCGGGAGGATACGATCGGCATTGCGGACGGCATCTTCACCGGCGCGCCCGGCGGCATGACGGTATTTGCTCCGGAGCAGACCCGCTGCATCGGCGACAACCCGGAGATCGCCTGGTATCTGCTGCCGGATACACCGGCGGCCGCCTATGCCGACGCAAACGGCATAGACTATACACCTGTTTCGCGGATCTCCAACGCAGACGGCACGGTTCAGGCCGTCATCGAAAACCGGGGCGAGCAGTTCACCGAGCTGCGCACAACCGTCCTCGCCACCAGCGAGGAGGACGCATTTCTGAACATGCAGCTCGGCGAGAAGAGCGTGCTGTACGCCTTTGATCCGGTGACGGCGGATGGGGAGATCGTCCGCGATCGCGGCGGCTATCTGCTGGTTCCGCCGCCGCAGGAATCCTCCCTCTATGTCTACCAGCAGGCGCAAAACGGCGACTTCCAGCATCTCCTCAGCGAGGTGCAGAACGGGACGGTCGTCTGGAAATTGTACCGTTTCGGCGTCTATGCACTCTCGGCTCTGCCGCCCGATGCCTATCGGTTTATACGCGGTGATGTCGACGGAGACGGCTGGATCAACACCACCGATGCCCGGCTCACGCTACAATTTGCAGTCGATAAACTCTCGCTTTCCGAGAAGGAGCAGGCATTCGCCGATGTCAACGGCGACGGCAACGTAGATACGACGGACGCCCGCCTGATCCTGCAATATGCTGTCGGGAAGATAGATTCTTTCCCGGCGGGCAGGTAACCGGCCGAAGCGCGGTTTCTCAATGGCAGGATCACGGAATATCTTCTCTTTCACAAAAGGCCTGTTTCCTCTACAGGGGGATGCAGGAAGGCGCGAAGCGCGTTCCTCAGGCGGGGGATATTCCCCCGCTATGGTATCATAATAGATTTCCTCAGCAATGGGAACTCCCGCGGGGTATATCAAAAACCGCCCGCCTGTTCGAAAAGAACAGGCGGGCGATTGTCTCTTTTCTATTTCCAGAGCCCTGCTGCGGCGCGGGCCTCGGCGGCGGCCGCCTCCGACAGGCCGTCCGTATCCGTCCCACAGGCATGAACCGACGCCTCCAGCGTCGCATGCAGCACGGTCAGCGCCGGGCGAAGCTGCTGCTCGAGATGGGTTCCCTCCGGATGCGGGCCGCCGGAGACGGTCAGCAGCACCGCCCGCTTTGGACGCGGAATCGGCGGGCGCACACCCCGGACAAACCGCGCAGCCCAATACCGCTGTTGCCGATCAAGCAGCGCTTTCATCGGCGCGGGAAACGACCGATTATAGACCGGCGAGGCGAAGAGCAACAGATCCGCCGCCTCGAGCAACCGGTAGAAATCGTCGAGATCCCGCTTCGAGCAGCCGTCCTGCCGGTAACAGAACCGGCAGTCGTCGCAGGCGAGCGGACGGCGGGCAAAGCAGGAAAACCGCTCGACGGCGATCCCCGGCGGCAGCGCCTCCAGAAAGACGGCAGTCAGCCGGGCGGTCGCCCCATCCGCATGGGGCGAGCCGTCGATCACCAGCAGCCGCTTATCGCAGCAGAGTTCGCTCCTCGCAGTATTCGCACACAAGCAGATCACCGCTCTTTCGGAAAAGATGGGGCAGATAGGGCTCCGCATGCGTGATGCAGCGGGGATTGGCGCAGCACTCGACACTGCCGCGGGGGACGGGATCGAGATGCTTCTGCTCCCCTTCCAGCATCCGCAGCATCAACGCCATCCGGGCATAGAGACCATACTCGGTCTGCTCGAAATATTTGGCGCGCGGGTCGTCGTCCACCTCCTGCGTGATCTCATCGACGCGCGGCAGCGGATGCAGCACCACCAGGTCCGCCTTGGCCCGTCGCATCTTCTCGCCGTCCAGCACATAGACGCCCTTCTGCCGCTGATACTCCTCCTCCGAGTCAAAGCGCTCCCGCTGAATCCGCGTCATATACAGCACATCCAGCAGCGGCATCGCCTCGCTCAGGCTGTTCAACTCGGTCCAGCGGCAACCGGCGGCGGCGAGGACATCCTTGATATAGGCGGGAATCCCGAGCTTCGGGGTTGAAATCAGTACAAAGGAGTTGCCGGGAAAGCGCGCCATTGTCTTGATGAGGGAATGCACCGTCCGTCCATTTTTCAGATCACCGCAGAGGCCGATGCAGAGTCCGTCGAAGCGCCCCTTCTCCTGACGGAGGGTCACGAGATCGGTCAGCGTCTGGGTCGGGTGCATATGGCCGCCGTCTCCGGCGTTGATGACCGGGACGCGGGAATAGAGCGAGGCGGCGCGCGCCGAGCCCGCGACCGGATGGCGCATCGCGATGATATCGGCGTAACCGCTGACCACCCGGATGGTGTCCTTGAGGCATTCGCCCTTGGAGACGGAGGAATTGTTCGGGTTGTCAAAGCCGATGATCCGCCCCCCCAGCCGCAGCATCGCGGTCTGGAAGGACATCTGGGTCCGCGTCGACGGCTCATAGAACAGCGTCGCGAGAATTTTTCCCCGACAGGCGCCGTAGTAGTCATCGACATGCGCCCGGATATCGCAGGCGAGCTTCGTGATCGCCTCCCATTCCTCGACGCTGTATTCCGAAAGATCGATCAAATGACGCGGTCGCATACAGGTACACTCCTTATGTAAAGACTTGGGTTCACCAGACCGGCGTGGTCAGGCGGTAGTTCCCCGAGAGGGAATAATAATGCCGGAGAATCTGGTCATAGGTCCAGCCCGCCTCATTGGCATAGCCGATCGCGCCGTACTGGCTCATGCCGAGCCCGTGACCGTGGCCATAGACGGTAAAGGTGAGCAGGTCGTCCGCCCCGTTGTAATCGACGGTGAAGCAATGGGAGCGGAGAGTGCCGCTGCCGATCGCCTTGCGGATGTCGATGCCGCGGAGATAGACCCGGTGGCCGTCTTCCATATAATAGCAGTTGGTATCGACCACATAGCGGCCGTTCCCATCCCAGCTTGTCGCATAAAACGGGGTATCCCCAGCCTTATCCCACTGGACGGTATTCGCCGCGCCACCGGTTTTCTCCCGCACATAGCCGTCAAGACGGCCCCGCAGCTCCGTCCAGGTGATGCTGTAGGAGGAGATGAGCGATTCGTTTCCGCCGGAATATTTGAGCACGTATTCATCGGTGTCATAGAGGCTGTCCACACTTTGCAGCCAGGGCAACGCGTCGCTGTAGACGTTCTGGCAGCTCGCGGAGGCGCCGTTGCCGCAGCAGTGGTACATGACATTCAGCGGGATATCGGCGACGACGGTTTTCGAGACATCCGCGAGCTTTTCCCCGAGCACCTCGCCGACCGCATCATAAATCTTCCGATCCACTGTGTTACTGAGATTCAGCCCCGCGGCTATCTCAAAAACCGGCTGCTGATGGCTGCAATACCAGAGCATATGGGTATAGGACACGACCGCCTGCGCTTTCTGTGCCTCGACGGAGTTGCGCATCGTGCGGGCGGAGCCCATCTCCTGCCGGACTACGCAGGCAACCGCATATTGCAGCTGTTCCGGCGTCTCGATCCGATAGGCGGGCTGTGTGCCGATTTTGACCTGGATCGTCGAATAGAAATCCGCCTCGGTCAGCTGCCCGTCATCCGGCACAGTCGTCGCGGACGTGGCGGTCGTCGTGGTGGATACGACGGTTTCAGCGGGGCGGGAGGAGACGGCGGTCGACGGCGTATGCGCGCCGCCATGGTCTGTCTCCGCTGTTGTCCCGGTTGTGCCGGCCGTCCCGGTTTCTGACGGCGGGACGACTGTCGGCCCATTCGGCAGCTGGTCGCTGCTCTGCAACCGTGTGGTTCCGGTGGTCGTGAGCCGCGTGGCGGTATCACGGATATCCGGCTCCGAACGCAGCGACTCGGGCAGCAGCACATCCCGGTTATACGAAACCCCCGGCGAGGCGGTGGGTTCCTCCCCCGCATCGAGCCGACGCGCGGCCACCACCAGTCGGATACCCTGCCGACCGGTTTCGACATCTGCATTCGTGGTCAGCATCAACAGCTGGTCGTCTGATTCCACCCCCACGCCGATCTGGAAAAGTGAGCGGCTGCGGATCTGGTCGACAAAGGTGAGAAACCTCTCACCGTTCGCAAACAGGTTGGTGCGATAGTCAAAATCCGTCTCCGGGTTCTCCCCGTCGACATAGAAAACCGCGAACACCTCATACCGGCCGGTCTCATAAATCGTGTTCATCTCAATCACCGGATGGCTCATCAGGAAATCCGCCTCCCGATAGGAGAGGAGCTCGGAAAACATCTGGCCATCGCCGGTATTGTTGCCGTGAATGACATAGTTGCGGTTGACCACCTGCGGACCGGAGAAGGACACGTTCCAGTCAAAATAGGGCACACCGTAGGAAGAGGGCTCTCCCTCATAATTGAGACGGGAATAGTCGAGCGCCCCGTTCTGGACAACCGGATAGCTGAGATCGGTGCCCTCGATCCGCACCCAGCCCCGGATATCGGGATTGTGCAGATAAAGCGCATAGAACCGCGCGAGCATGCCGGGCGGAAAATCCCCGGCCGAGACATTCGTCGGCTCGCTCATATAGAGATATTCCAGATCGCGGTAGCGATCGCGGTTGTTTTCGGGATAGAGGACATAGCGATAGAGCGCCAATACACCGACAACGGTCAGCACGAGGATTCCGAGCCAGAGCAGAGATTTCAGCAGCAGATCCCGCGGCCGGTCCCCCTTCCAGGGAAACACCGCCGAAAGGGCGTGGCGTTTGCCGGTCGCTTCGGCAGACGGGATGACCGCCTTGGGCGGCACGGTCTCCTCGATCAGCTGGCCTCCCGCCATGACGGTCGGCAGCGCCTCCAGATAGCGCCGGGTCAGATCGAGCGCGTGAGAGGTGGCAATATAGCGGATATAGTCCCGGTCGCCCGGGCCGTGGCCGGCAAGAATCTCCTTGACCCAAACGCGCTTTTCGTCGGCAAGCGCAATATAGACGGTGCCGACCGGTTTGCCCTCGCTCGTATCCGGCCCGGCGACGCCGGTGATGCCGATGCCGAGCGCGGCGGAGCCGACCCGGCGGACGCCGATCGCCATCGCCCCGGCCACATCCGAGCAGACGGTACCCTGCTCATCGAGCAGCTCACCGGAAACGCCCAGCACCTGCTGCTTGATCTCGCGGGAATACGCCGCGACGCCGCATTCGAAAACGGCGGAAGCG
>USLV01000058.1 GCA_900555705.1 uncultured Oscillospiraceae bacterium
AGGTCTCGTGGGCTCGGAGATGTGTATAAGAGACAGTTCAAAAGGTGACAAAGCAGATTGTCGTTGGGTTAGATGCCTGTAAAATGCAAGCGATTTTGACCGCATTTTTGGCTACGCCTTTTTGAGCTTGGGCGTTTTTCTGCTCCGTATGGTCGCTCTCCGGCAAAAAAAGGGTTCTGTGCGAGAAAGCACAGAACCCTTTATTCATTTTCCGCGTCCCACGACAACAGCAGTTCATATTGCCCCGTTTCCGGCGACAGCTCCTCCGAGACAACCGACAGGCCCTCCCGGAGATAGAACGCCGTCGCCCGCCGATTTTCCCGATAGACATGCAGGGTGAAGGACGGGCAATGTTCTTTGACATGAGCCAGCAGCCGTCTGCCAATTCCACGAGAGCGGCAGTCCCGGTCAACAAAAATCCCGGCGAGATAGCCATCCGTCACCCCCGCGAAGCCCTGTATTCTGCCGTCCTCTTCATACAGGTAGAGATCCGCCTGTGGCAGCAGCTCCCGCACCTCGGCGGCATGGGACAGCCAGTATTCCCGGGGCACAAAGGCATGCGCCTCCAGATTGCCCGCCAGCCATAGCTGCATCAGCCGATCGAGATCCTCCGGCCGGAATGTCCGAATCATACCTGTCCTCCCCTTCCGCCTCAGAGCACCAGCAGTTCCTTCGGCGCATGGGTGAGATTTTCGCAGCCGTCCGGCGTGATGACAACCATGTCCTCGATGCGGACGCCAAACCGGCCCGGCAGATAGATCCCCGGCTCGACCGTCACGACCGCACCGGTGTGCAGCACCTGTTCCCCCGAAAGCGGCGAGAGACGCGGCTGCTCGTGGATTTCCATGCCGACGCCATGACCCGTGCCGTGGCCGAAGCAGTCGCCGTAGCCCGCCACCTCGATGATCTCCCGCGCGGCACGATCCCCCTCGACACAGGGCAGTCCATCCCGCAAAACAGCCAGCGCGGCCTCCTGCGCCGCGAGCACCGTATCATAGACCCGCCGCTGCTCCTCTGACACGGTCCCCACCGCGACGGTGCGGGTCATATCGGAATGCCAGCCATCCACCCGCGCACCGAAGTCCATCGTCACAAAATCACCTTTTTGGATGACCCGCTCGCCCGGCACGCCGTGCGGCAGTGAGCTGTTCTCACCGGAGACGACAATAAAGTCAAAGGCAACCGCCTCCGCCCCCGCTTTCCGAACGGCAAATTCTAGATCAAGCGCAATCTCCCGCTCTGTCCGCCCCGGCTCAATGCGGGAGAGAATATGGGAAAACCCGAACTCGGTCAGCGCCTGTGCCGCTCGGATTTTCTCCAGCTGGGCCGGGGTTTTCGTCAGCCGCAGCTCCGAAAGCCAGTCGTCCAGCGACGCATCGCCGACCAGCTCCATTCCAGGCAACGCCGCCCGCAGCCGGGCCGCCTCCGCCAGCGTCATCCCATCTGCCTCGACAAAGAGGCGACGGATTTTTCGCTCAGCCAGCTGTTCTCCAATGGTTTCCAGCGCGCGTCGATAGCAGAGGCAGGGCATGTCCGCCACTGCCCGCCGGGCCGCCTCGATATAGCGGGAATCCGTCAGAAACAACGCGTCCGCCGACGTCACGAGCACCCATCCGTCGCTCGAGGGAAAGTCCGTCAGGAACCGACGATTGTGCGGCGCGGCGATCAACGCCGCATCCGCCGGGCCAAGTCGCCGCGCCAATGCGGCCGCAGGCGTCATACGAGCAGCTCCTTCAGCGCATGGAGGCCGAGAATATAACTCATCGCCCCAAAGCCGCTGATCTGGCCGCGACAGACCGGCGCAATCACCGAGGTGTGCCGGAACTCGTCGCGGGCGTGGATATTCGAGAGGTGCACCTCCACCACCGGCAGCCGGATCGCCGCGATCGCATCGCGAATGGCATAGCTGTAGTGGGTGTAGGCGCCCGCGTTGAGTATGATGCCGTCGAAACGGCCGATCGCGGCGTGCAGCCGATCAATCAGCGCGCCCTCGGAATTCGACTGATCAAAGGAGACAGCGAGCCCAAGTGTCTCCGCTGCCGCCGCAATACGGCCGCAAACTGCCTCATAGCTGTCGCTGCCGTAGACCCCCGGCTCCCGCATGCCCAGCAGGTTGAGGTTCGGCCCATTGAGTACCAATATCTCTTTCATGGAAATTCCCCTTCCTATCTCTCAGCTCTCCTGCCCTGCCGCCCGGCGCCAGAGCGCCTGCAACGCGGCGGCGTCCGCTGCCTGTGTCCCGGCAGACTCACAGATGAACACCGGCGCGAGCCCCCGCTCCGCGATCAGCCGCATCAGCGGTGCAGGCTCGGGGCCATACTGCTCGTCCGCAAAGGTCAGATGGCACTTCTCACCCCCAGCGGTGTATTCGATCTTGGAAAAATGCGCGTGGAAACGGCGGCCCCGTTCCTCTCCGAGCCGGTTGTGGATCGCGTCGAGAATGGCGGCAAAGGCCTCCTCCGAGTTGACGCCGCCCCTTGTCCGGCTGTTGAGATGGCCGAAATCGATGCAGGGCAGCATCCGCTCGTCGAGCAGACAGAAATCAAGCACCTCATCGAGATCGCCGAGCTGGTTGATCTTCCCCATCGTCTCCGGACAGATGCGGACTGCGGAGAGTCCCTCCTCGTCCAGCACCCGCTGCGCGCGATGCAGCGTCCCGGCGGCGATGATCGAGGCCTCGGCCCGCGTCCGCCCCCCGAGGCCGCCGGGATGCACGACAATACGATCCCCGCCCATCTGTGAAACCGCCCGTGCAGAATCCAGAATATAGCGGATACTGTTCTCCCGCTTCTCCTCCTCGGCAGAGGCGAGCGAGATAAAATAGGGGGCATGAAGCGAGATCGCCACCTCTGCGGCAGCTGCTCGCGCCGCCATCTCCCGTGCCGTCGCCTCGCTCACACGTACTCCGCGGCCACACTGGTATTCATAGGCACCGAGCCCCTGGGACCGCACCCAGCCGGGCGCCTCCAGCGTTGTCTTGCAGCCCGCGTCATAAAAAGCGTCGCTGTTGCCCGCAGGGCCAAAAATTGGTTGTTCGCTCATATCCTGTCCTTTCCCTGTCATAACCGGTTTTCATACCGGCGGAGAATTTTTTCCTCCAGCCGTCGTTTATACATCATCAGCGGCTTACCCTCTTCCAGCAGGATTGGCCGCACCTGCACACAGTGAATCCCGGCGAGACGCGCACCCAGCACATCGGTCAGGCTCTGGTCGCCGATCATCACGCACCGCTTTCGGGACAGTCCCAGCCGTCGGCAGCCGCGCAGGAAGCCGATGGGCAGCGGTTTGCACGCCATCGACACAAACCCGAGCGACAGCCGTCCGGCAAAGGGCGCGACCCGTTTCCGCCGGGCATTGGACAGGATGAGCAGCGAAAAGCCCTCCTCCCGCATCCGGTCGAGCCAGTCCGTCACCGCCGGTTCCAGTGCCTGGCTGCCGTGGGTCGTCAGCGTATTGTCGACGTCCAGCATCAGCCCCTCGGCACCGAGAGCGCGCAGCTCCGCCGGTGTGATATCGGTAATGCGGTTTTTCAGCAGGGTTGGATGCAGCAGCGACAAAGACAACGCTTCCTTTCCGGATCGACCACCGGGCTGATCGGCGGCTCTCTTTTTTATCTTATCATATGCGAGGAGGAAATGCAATGCGGGACTCCTCCTGCTTCTCTTTATTCTGGCGCTGTCGTCTGCGAAGGATCCGCGTTCTTCCCGACTGCTCCCTGCAAAATCAGTCTCGCATCCGTTGTATCGACCCGATCGTCGCCGTTGACGTCCGCAGCAGCAGCCTCCGTCTCGCTCAACTCAATTTTCTCTACCGCCGCCTGCAACACCAGTCGTGCGTCGGCCGTATCAACCCGGCCATCCCCATTGACATCTCCCAGTTCACGTTTTGCATAGGGGTCGACAAAGGTCAGTCCAAAGATCTCGCAGAACGCCCGAACGGTTCGGGCCGCGAGCTCCCGCAGGTGCCCATGCAGCCACGCTGCATCATCCGGATTGTCGTGGAATACCAGCTCTTCATAGATGGCCACTGCTCTGGTGCTGTTCAGTTCATAGAGATCCGTTCGTTCCCGGACGACGCAGGGATAGGGATATATCTCGCGACGATACTTGAGGATCACCTCCGCCCATTCGCGCCCTTTTCCGCTTGGCCAGACCATCGGACGGCTGCCCTGTACCTGTCCATTCGCGGCATTGGTATGCACGGTATAGTGCAGGTCGGCCCCCCAGGCGTTGGATTCCTCAACCGAAAGCCGGATCTTCTGGCCGCGGTTTTCCCGATCCGCCCGTTTCCATTCAAAACCGCAGGCGCGGAGATAGGGAATCAACTCGTCGGCATAGAGATTGGTATGAATATTTTCTCCGCATCTGGACGAATAGGCGCAGGGGTGATCCGTCTCGTGTGCGGCTGGTGAAATGTAAATCTTCGGCATCCGTTTTCCCTCATTTCGAAAATTTGGGCGTCTCCCTTTTTATCGTATGCCGGGCGATCCGGACAGGTGCGAAAATCCGTGTTACCCGCTGATATTTTTCCCATCCTTCGTCATACTAACAGGCAAGGGCTTCTTTTTCCTTGATTGAATATGAAATATTTTGATTGATTTTGATTTTTTATGCTTGACAAAGAAAGATTTTGCGTATATACTGAGGGCAAAGGGGGCGGGAATACATGCTGACAGAAGAACGATATGCCGCCATTCTCGGGGCTCTCGAGGAGAAAAAGGCGGTTACGGTGGCGGAGCTGACCCGGCGGGTCGGGGTCTCGGAATCCACCATTCGCCGGGATCTCGCGGCACTGCACGAGCTTGGCCGTCTTGTCAAGGTGCACGGCGGCGCGACCGTCCCAGAACGGGATTTCACAGCACGCGAGGAGGATATTCCGACCAAATCCGGGCTCTGTATCGAGGAAAAACAGCGCATCGCCCGCTACGCTGCCGGGCTCGTTCAGGACGACGATTTCGTCTATCTCGACGCCGGTACAACGACCGAGAGTATGATCGACTATCTCGGTGCAACCCGGGCCACCTTCCTGACCAACGGCATTGTGCACGCCAAAAAGCTGGCGCAGCGCGGACTCAAGGTCTATGTTGTCGGTGGTCAGCTCAAGCGTTCCACCGAGGCAATCGTCGGCGCAGAGGCGGTTGAAAGTCTTGGCCGCTACAACTTTTCTAAATGCTTTCTCGGTACAAACGGCATTTCGGTCGAGGCGGGACTGACGACACCGGACGTCGAGGAAGCGCGGCTCAAAACCGCTGCTGCAGGCCGCAGCTACGTTCCCTTCGTTCTGGCGGATCACACCAAGTTCGGCAAGGTCTCCGCCGTCACCTTCTTTCCGCTGGAACGGGCCTGTGTGCTGACCGATCGTCTGCCGGATGCGGCTTATACTGAAAAAACCGTCGTCAAGGAGGTTCCCGTATGATCTATACCGTCACGCTCAACCCGGCGCTGGACTATGTTGTGCACCTTGACCGGCTGACCGTCGGAACCGTCAACCGATCCTCGGGTGAAAACCTCTATTTCGGCGGAAAGGGTATCAACGTCTCCACGATCCTGCATACGCTCGGCGTGGACACCACGGCACTCGGCTTTGTCGCCGGATTCACCGGCAGCGCCATCGAGGAGGGAGTTCGGCGGCAGGGTATCCCGACGGATTTTGTCCGGCTGGAAGACGGGCTCTCCCGCATCAATGTCAAGATCAAAACCGGGCAGGAGACCGAAATCAACGGTCACGGACCGGTGATCCCGTCGGACGCGATCGAACAGCTCTTCACCCGTCTCGACCGACTCAACGAGGGAGATACACTCGTGCTCGCAGGCAGCATCCCCGGCAGCCTGCCGCCGGATATCTATGAGCAGATTCTGCGGCGGCTGAGCGGTCGCGGCGTTTCCTCCGCTGTGGACACGACCGGCGCGCTGCTGCTCAGCGTCCTGCCCTACCACCCCTTTCTCATCAAGCCGAATCGGCAGGAGCTCGGCGAGCTCTTCAGCGGAGAGGCGTCGGATGACACGGCAGTCGCCGAGCAGGCGCGGGAGCTGCAGCGCCGGGGGGCGCGCAATGTGCTGGTCTCGATGGCGGGGGACGGCTCCCTGCTGCTGACCGAGGAGGGGCATATTCTCCGCATGGGAACGCCGAACGGACGGGTTCGGAATTCCGTCGGCGCCGGGGACTCCATGGTCGCGGGCTTCCTCGCGGGCTATACCCGGTCGCACGACTATCAGACCGCACTCAAATGGGGCACAGCCGCCGGCAGCGCGACCGCCTTTTCAGACGGTCTCGCCTCTGCGGCGGATATACAGAAAATCTATCAAACGATCCTGTAAGGAGGCTGGACAGATGCGAATCGTAGAACTGCTGCAAAAAAAGAGCGTAGCCCTTGGCGTCTCGGTCGGCTCCAAAGAGGCAGCCATCGACCGGCTGATCGCGCTACAGAAGGAGGGCGGCAACCTCCGTGACCCCGCTGTCTATCGCCGGGAAATCCTCGCGCGCGAGGCCTCCGGTTCAACCGCGGTGGGCAACGGCATCGCAATTCCCCACGCCAAGACCGACGCGGTTCTCCGTCCCGGCCTTGCCGCCATGACGGTACCGGACGGCGTCGACTACGCCGCCCTCGATGGGCAGCCTTCCCGGCTTTTCTTCATGATTGCCGCGCCGAACGACGGAGATGTACACCTCGAGGTGCTCTCCCGGCTGATGACCATGCTGATGGACGAGGACTTCCGGAACGAGCTGCTGGCCGCAAAGGATGCGGATGCTTTCCTGTGTGTCATCGACCGGAAGGAGCGGGAAAAATATCCCGAGACGCCCGCTCCCGTTGAAAAAGCCGCCGACGGCTACCGACTGCTGGCCGTCACCGCCTGTCCGACCGGCATCGCCCACACCTTCATGGCGGCCGAGGCGCTCGAGAAGGCGGGTGCGGCGATGGGCGTGCCGCTCAAGGCGGAGACAAACGGCTCCGGCGGCGCCAAAAACGTGCTGACAAAAGCCGAGATCGACGCCGCCGACGGCATCATCATCGCTGCCGACAAAAACGTTTCGATGGCGCGCTTTGACGGCAAACGGGTGCTCAAAACCCGTGTCTCCGACGGCATCCAGAAACCGGAGGAGCTGATCCGCCGG
>USLV01000059.1 GCA_900555705.1 uncultured Oscillospiraceae bacterium
CCGACGGCCTTTTGCAATCTTTACAAGCTTCACAAACAATGGTAAAATAACGCGGTAGTCCCACAAACGGGCACAATCCACAGTCAAAAACCGAAAGGGGATTCCGAATATGGATGAACAGAGGATGGACGAGCTGCTGCAGGAGGCGGCGACGCACAGCCGAAGCGGCGATCTGGCGGGCGCGATCCCGCTGCTCGAGCAGGCGCTGCCGCTGGCGGAGGGGACCGACGCAGTAGATGTGCAAAACGACCTGGCGGTAGCGCTGAGCGCTGTCGGCCGACATGAAGAAGCACTGCCGCTGTTCCGCGAGCTTGCCGAACAGCAGGCGGCAGCACATGGTAAAAGCGCGCCGGAGACCCTCTCCGCCCTCCAAAACCTCTCCCATGCCCTGTTCTGTCTCGGCCGATTTGACGAAGCGCTACCGATGGCCGAGCAGGTTTTGCAGGAGCGGCTGGCACAGTGCGGAGAAAGTGATCCGCAGTCTGTCGGCGCGATGGGCAATCTCGCGATGATCTACGGTGGCGCAGGACGTGTCGAGGAGGCACTCGCGCTCTATGACCGGGCGCTGTCTGCCCAGACAGGTCGTTTCGGCGAGCGCAGTCCCGAGGCAATCGCCGCGATGCGCGATCTCGGCAACCTCCATCGGGTGGCGGGGCGCTATGACGACAGCACACGTCTCGCCAAGCGGGTGCTGGTGCTCTGCAGTGATCTTTACGGTGATACCCACCCCGAAACGGTGACGGCGCTGACCAACCTCGCTGCCTGCTATGCCGCACAGGGAAAACACGACAAGGCCGGACGGCTGTTGGATCAGGCGTTGGAATGCCGTCGGCAGACGCTCGGTGACGAGCATCCCGAGACCATCGCCGTCATGAACAGCCTTGCCATCAACCTCATCTCTCTCCGGAAGCCGGAGAAGGCGCTCGCCCTGTTCCGTCAAATCTCCGAGCTACAAACCGGTACATACGGCGAGGAGCATCCCGCCGCCATCGACGCGATCCAGAATCTTGCCTTCTGTTGTGTGGAATGCGGACATGCGGACGAGGCGCTCGCGCTTTATCAGAAGCTCTATCGTCTCAAGTCAAACGTCTTCGGTGAGAGCCATCCCGGCACGCTGCATACACTCCACGACCTGGCGGTTCACTACCTCGCCCTCGGTCGTCAGGAGAAGGGACTCGAGCTTGCCGAAAAATCCTGTCGCCTGATGCGGGAAACACTCGGAGATAACCATCCGGAGGCAATCGGCGCGACAGAGGATCTGGCGGAAATTTATACAGATTGCGGTGAAGCAGCGAAAGCGACTGCGCTGCTTGAGCAGTCGCTGGAGCAGCGGACCGCCGCCTTTGGCGAACGGCATCCCGACACCATCAAAGCTGTCCTGCGACTGGCGAGCAGCTACTACCGCGCCGGTGACTTCGAAAAAGTGTGGCCGCTGGCGGAGCGTGCATCGGTGCTGACACTCGAGGTGCTTGGCGAGGAGCATCCCGGCACCATCAACACATTGAATGTGCTTTATAGTACGTACAAAGAGCTGGGGCGTCTGGAGGAGGCCTGTGAAGCAGCAGAGCGCTGCCTCGCGCTCCGGCTCAAGGCCGTTGGAGAGGATCATCCCGACACTATCGCGACCAAAGAGCAGCTCGCAGATCTGCGTTTCTCACTGGAACAGTATGACGCGGCGGCAGAGCTGGCGGATCAGGCGGCTGGGGCGCTTGCCAGAACCAAGGGAAAGTCGAGCCCGGAGACCTATCGCGCGCTGCACAATCTCGCTGTCTATACCTTCTATGCTGGCCAGTACGAGCGCGTAACAGAAGTCGGCAAAACGATGCTCAGCATCTCGAAAAAGCTCGCGGGTGAGCAGCATCTGCAAACCGCCAATGCCATGGAAATCATAGCGGAGGGCTTCAATGCGCTTGATCGCTATGACGAGGCGCTCCCCTATGCGGAAAAGGCGGTGGCGGTCAGCCGGAAGGCCGCCGGAGAGGATCGTGCCGCTATCCTCGAAAATCTCTGCACACTGGCGGAGACGCTTGGCGGCCTCGGCCGTCAGGCGGAGGCGCGGCAGCTCGCAGAGGAGTGCTACGACATCTGCCTGCGGCAGTACGGCGAGCAGGACGAGAATACTCGCCGGGCGGATGCGTTCCGCCGCAAATTCGCCTGAATATGCGGATTCTGGTGGATGCAGACGCCTGCCCGGTCGTGGATATCGTGGTACACCTTGCCACGCGTTACGGACTCGACTGCCTGTTGTTCTGCGATACCGCTCACCGGTTCGAGCGGCCGGGCGCTGAAACAATCGTTGTCTCCACAGGCGCCGACAGTGTTGATTTCGCACTGGTCAACCGGCTGCGGACCGGCGATCTCGTCGTAACACAGGACTACGGCCTGGCAGCACTGGCGCTCGCGCGCGGTGGCCGGCCACTTACGCAGAACGGCCTTGTCATCGACGACGGAAATCTCGACGCGCTGCTTGCGCAGCGGCATATGGCTGCGAAGCTGAGGCGGGCCGGCGGGCGGCTCAAAGGGCCGTCAAAGCGGACGGCGGAACAGGATCACGCCTTTGAAGCGGCGCTGATCGAATGTATTGAAAAAGGAGTGAGAAACCATGCTGTTGATTCAATATCCCCCCTGTAGCACCTGCCGGAAGGCGGTCACATTTCTGGATGCACACGGTGTCGACTGGCAGTCCCGCCATATTCGGCAGGAGCCACCGACAGCGGCAGAGCTGGCCGAATGGCACCGCAAAAGCGGACTGCCGTTGCGTCGCTTTTTCAACACCAGCGGCGAGCTCTATCGGTCGCTTGGGCTGAAGGATCGCCTGCCGGATATGAGCGAAGAGGAACAGTATCAACTGCTCGCCACCGACGGCATGCTGGTTCGCCGTCCTCTGCTGATCGACGGCGACCGGGTGCTGGTCGGCTTCCGGGAAGCCGAATGGGAAACGGCTTTTGGCTGAACAATACTCTGCGGAACAAAAAAGTCTGACCGTTCAGATCGAGCGGCCAGACTTTTTCGTTGTCCTGATTTCGGGACAGATGTTCGGATCGATGGCTCGATTTGCAGAAAATAATCCGCGCTGACGCCATAGAACCGGCATAGTGTCACCAGGTAGCGGAGCGGCAGCTAATTTGGCGCTTCCCTTTTCCGTACAGTTAGACTGCCGTATGCGCCGCCCTTCGCTATCCACTCAGGTATAGGAAAGTCCCTTCGCAGAACACCTGCGAAGGGACTTTATGAACTGTTTATCGACCCATTGGACTCACTCTCTCAGTAAAATATGAAAACACATCATATGGGAAATGCTGCAATTAACTTGCTCAAACAGTTGAAATAGAAATAAGAAAGGAATAATATTGCTGTGGAATAGTTTAGCACTTTCAACCCGTTCGTGCATATTGCTGCTACTTTATGATACACTGAACTTTGCAGGGCGGAAACCCGCGCCAAAAACATCTTTCCGATGTCTCTATCCTGTCCTGCTCTCGGCCGTTCCGCCAACGGACACACGTCCGAGTGAACCCTTAAAACTGGTTTTCCTCTTGCGGACACATTCACTTCAAGACAGGGGCCAAACCGCTTTTACTCGGATATTATCATCCTTCTGTTCAGCGTATCCCCTCTGCAAACAGCTCCTCCCACAACGGAGACGAAGTCTGCGGCTGACTATCCTCGTACATGGGACTCACCTCTTTCCGATCGAAATCTCAATTGACGAGAGTCATCTCCCGTCTGCCGCCCGTTCTTCGAGCAGCTCCCTCTCGCCGGAGGATTCGGAAGCCCTTTTCTCTTGTCGTCTGTATTATACCACGCCGTTTGGATATTGTCAATATCTTTTTATTCAAAAATGGAAAAAATCTATATATTTTTTAAATCTGTGTTTTCCACTTGACGAACCGGCCGGAACAGGATACAATAGTCCTAGCACATTCCTACTCAACATCAAAAGAAACGGAGCTTTTCATATGAACCAAGAGGAATACGGCCCGGATCTCGTCACAGTCGAGGACGAGGACGGCTGCCAGCATCAGTTCGAGGTAATCGACGCCATCGAGACGGATGAAGGCCGTTATGTGGCGCTTCTTCCCTATTTTGAGAATCCGGAGGACGCGGTCGAGGATGACGGCGAGCTGGTGATCCTCGAGGTGGTAGACGAGGACGGCGTGGATATGCTCGAGCCGATTGAGGACGACGAACTGTTTGATGAGATCGCCGGCCTGTTCGAAGAACGGCTCGAGGAATATTATGAGATCGATGTTCTGGACGGCTCGGAGGATCCGAACGCCTGAACCGACAACTCCTGCCTGATGCGCGGACCGCCGTCTATTAACCCTACTACATTGTGATTTCGGGAGCTCAGCTCCTGCGTTGGATTGCAGACCTCCCCGCTTCGACGGGAAGAAGGGAGCAGGAATACGCCGGGCGGCACCCACCTGCTGTGGTTTAGTAGCAGGTTAATCCGGACGGCATACGGTCAGGCGGGAGTTTTATTTGTGAAAAACCCGATGGATTGTCGACAGACAGTCCATCGGGTTTCCTGTTATTGCTTCTTTCGTCGTTTTCCGCGGCGGAAAAGCACCGAGATGGCACAGGTCAGCACGATACCGACCAACGCACCGATGACATCAATGGCGACATCCCGCAATCTGGGGCCACGTCCGGGAACAAACAACTGGTGCCATTCATCCCCCGCCGCATACAGCAGGCTGATCAGCGCTGCGGACAGCGTCTGCTGCCATATACTCCCGATATGCGCGGAGAGCGCCGCTATCAACAGCATGCCGAGCACGGCGTATGCCGAAAAATGCGCCAGCTTGCGGACAAAAAACTGCCATTGTGCCACCACTGCCGCCTGCTGTGGTTCCGACTTCCTGGCGAAATCCGGCGTCAGTACCGATGCCACCCGCTTGATTACACCACCACTGAGAGACGCAGAGGTCTCACTGTTCTGGGCAGAAAACCAGAAGAGCAAGCCCATCCAGAGAACCACGAGACTCCAGCAGACGATACGTCTGACAAGCAACCGTCCATGTAGTGTCATCCGCTCTTACCTCCGCCGCCATGTCGAGGGCGCCATCGTCACCAACAGTGGAAAAAGCTCCAGACGTCCGAACAGCATATCCGCCATCAGCACAAGCTTTGACAGCACATTCAGATCGGCGAAACTCGCCGTCGGCCCGACCGCATCAAAACCGGGGCCCACATTGTTGATGCAGGCAGCGACCGCCGAAAAATGTGTGGTAAAATTGAAGCTGTCCAGAGAGACCAGCAGAATCGATACGATAAAAATCAGGCAGTAGACCAGCCAGTAGTTGGTGACCCGGCGAACAATCGTCCGATCGACACTTTTCCCCTCCAGACGGATCGACACCACCGCCCGTGGATTGGCCATGCTTCGGATCTCATAGAAAAAGCTCTTGACCATGATGATAATGCGGGACACCTTGAGACCGCCGCCGGTGGAACCGGCACAGCTGCCGACAAACATCAGCATCAACAAAATCGCCTTGGACAGTTCCGGCCACTGGTTGAAATCGGCGGTGGCGAAGCCGGTCGTGCTGATGATGGACGAGACCTGAAACAGCGCATAGCGAAGCGACTCGCCAAAGCTTTGATAGAGATGCAGGATATTGAGTGCGATGGCGAACACAGCAGCCGTCACAATCCCCAGATACCAGCGCAGCTCGTCGCTTTTGAGCACCTGTCGCACCTTGCCGATCAGCAGTAGATAGAACAGATTGAAATTTACACCGAACAGCAGCATGAATACCGAGACCACCACGTCGATATAGACACTGTCATAAGCGGCGATGCTGGCAGCTTTGATGGAGAATCCACCGGTTCCGGCAGTGGCGAAGGCATGGACGACGCTGTCATAAAGCGGCAGTCCGCCGAACAACAGCAGTACAATCATCAGCACGGTCAGCACCATATAGATGCCATAGAGGATTCGCGCCGTCAGATTGATCTTGGAGACCAGCTTGCCGACCGTTGGGCCGGGAGATTCCGCGCGCAGCAGATGCATGGCCCGCATATCGTCCTGCGGCAGGATCGCAAGCATAAACACCAGCACGCCCATGCCGCCGATCCAATGGGTGAAACAACGCCAGAAATTCATCGAACGGGACAGCGTCTCGACATTTTCGAGGATACTGGCGCCGGTCGTTGTAAAACCGGAGATGGTTTCGAATACGCTGTCGAGATAAGACGGAATCTCTCCGCTGATATAAAACGGCAGCGCCCCGACCAGCGACAGCAAAACCCAGGAGAGCGCCACAATAACAAAGCCCTCGCGCGCATAAATTTCCCGGCGGCGGTTCACCGGCAGCATCCGGATAATCCCCGCGGCAGCTACCAGCAGTCCCATCGGGATGAGAAACGAAAGGAGGGTGTCCTCGCCGTAATAAATCCCGACGCCCAACGGCAGAGCCAGCAGCACCGCCTCCACCAGAAAGAGCTTTCCGAGCGTTTTTATAATCACTCTATAGTTCATATCCGCCTGTCCTCAAACAAAAATATCCTCAAAGGTTCGAAGAGCCCGATTGGCCGTAACCACGATTATCGTGTCGCCGATGGCGATAACATCATCGCCGGACGGCAGCAACATCCGATTTTCCCGGATGATGCAGGCAATCAGAATATTCTTCCTGATTCGCAGTTCCCGCAGCGGGACACCGGTAAACCGGGAATCCAGCACCAGAAATTCCATCGCCTCGACCTGATTGCCGACCAGCCGGTAAAGGGTGGTCATACTGCTGCCCTCCGAGTTCTGCATCGCGCGAACATAGCGGACAATCTGATCCGTCGTCAACTTTTTCGGGGAGACAACGCTCTCTATCCCCACCTTTTCCAGCATTTGCAGGAAATTCGTCCGGTTGATCTTGGTGACAACCTTGTCCACCTTCTGCTGCCCGGCATACATGGAGATCAGGATGTTTTCCTCGTCGATACCAGTCAGCGAAACACAGGCATCCGTCCGCCCGATTCCCACCTCTTCGAGAAGCGCGGGATCGGTGCCATCTCCCTGGATGACAGTTGCCTTCGGCAGCGATTCCGAGAGTTCGACACAGCGCTTCTCATCCTGCTCGACAATGGTGACATGCATACCGG
>USLV01000060.1 GCA_900555705.1 uncultured Oscillospiraceae bacterium
GCGCTGGACATCTATTTCTCCCTGCCGATTGACGAGGCGCTGTGCCATACAGACAGCCTTGTCCGCTTGCTCGCCATCCTCGATCGGCGTGTCGGCAAACGGACCCTCGCCAAGCTTCGGCCGCAAATCGACGGCCAACCGGAATGGCTCCGGTATTTTTACCGCCTGCGGCTGGAAAGCGAGGGACTCTGACGCCGCACGCTCTGCGCCGTTTCCGCATATAGTGATCATATATTCGGAAAGGCGGGATCTCCTCTATGAAAATCTTCATCGACCAGGGACATAATCCCCAAAATCCCAATGCCGGCGCCGAAGCCAACGGTGTGCGGGAACAGGACGTAACCTATGCCGTCGGAGTCGAGCTGGCCGCGCTGCTCGAGAGCAATCCCTTTTTTGAAGTTCGCCTGTCGCGCAACAGTCCGACCGAGCAACTCGGCACCTCCAACGCGACAAGCCTCGCCGCACGGGTGAACGCGGCCAACAGCTGGGGCGCGGACTATTTTATCAGCCTCCATTGCAATGCCAGCCAGAACACCGAGGCCAGCGGCAGCGAGGTCTATGTCTACAGCGAAAGTAGTCCCGCCTACCCGCTCGGCGAGGATATTCTGGTTGGTCTACATAACGCGACCGGTCTGCCCAACCGTGGTATGCGCATCAATCCCAGCCTCTATGTTCTGCGGCGCACCACGATGCCCGCCCTGCTCGTCGAAATGGGCTACCTGACCAATCCCGAAGACGCCGCTCTCCTGTCCTCTGAGCCGCAATATTTCGCGCTCGGTATCTACAATGGGCTGCTCACCTTTTTCGGCCTGCTTTGATCTTTTCCACACACGCCCGGCTTTCTAACCGAAGCTGGGCGCTTTTTCTCTTATAAAGTGCTTGACCCCGTTCGGTTGATGCCGTATACTGGTATCATCTTCCGAAGAGTACGGGTGATTGTGATATGCGATGGAAAAACGGGCTGCATCTGATCTGGCTGACAACGCTGATGAGTCTGCCTGTACTGGACATCCGGCTGCCGGCGGGGACAACCCTCCCGGCGGCTTTGTTGCTGTCGACCGCTTTCCTGCTGCTCTGCCTCTTCCCCTATCGCGGCATAGAACCCTCCCGGCGTCTGCGAAGCCTGGTCGGCGGCATCCGGCTGTTGGATCTCAGCGGCCTGTCCGCTCTGCTCCATCTCGTACTCACAATTTTTTACTGTCTCTCGCCCACTGTTCAGTTGTCTCCCGGCCGCCTTGCGACGTATATCCTGCTCTGGTGTCTGCTCTGCTGCCTGCTTACCGGGAGCGGCCTTCTGCGGCTGTTTTTATCCTCTCGTCAACTCGGCATCAAATGGCGGCTTCTGCTGCTTTTGCTCTGGTGGTTTCCGGTTGTCAATCTGCTGCTGTTCCGACAGGTTGTCCGGATCGTGCGGCTGGAATACCGGACCGAATGGGAGCGGGCGATGCTGAATGCCGCCCGACAGGAGCGTGATATCTGCAAAACCCGCTATCCGCTGGTGCTCATACACGGCGTTTTCTTCCGCGATCGCGCCTGGTTTAATTACTGGGGGCGTATCCCCGCCGAGTTGATTCGCAATGGCGCGACCGTTTTCTATGGCGAGCAACAGTCGGCCTCTTCCAATGCCGCGGCAGCCGAGGAGTTGGCGCAGCGGATTCGCCGTATTCTTCGGGAAACCGGCTGTGAAAAGGTCAATCTCATTGCGCATTCCAAGGGCGGCCTCGAGGCTCGCTGGGCCATCAGCCGCCTTGGCCTCGCACCGTATGTCGCCTCGCTCACCACCATCAACACGCCGCATCGCGGCTGTGCCTATGCCGACTGGCTGTTGGCGCGCACCCCAAAGATGGTGCAAAACTGGCTGACACGCCGCTATAACGGTGCCATGCGACGGCTTGGTGATCAAAACCCGGACTTTTTCGAAGCGGTCAGCGACCTGACCGAAGCGCGGTGCCGTGCATTGAACGAAGCCGCGCCGAACATCCCCGGTGTGTATTACCGGAGCATCGGCTCGTATATGACCGGCTGGCGCAGCGCTCCCTTCCCGCAGAATCTCTCCTACCTGCTGGTGCGTCATTTCAGCCGCCGGAATGACGGACTGGTCGGAGTGGATTCCATGCGCTGGGGCGATTTCCGCTTGCTCTCCCCGCCGGGACGCCACGGCATCTCCCACGGTGACATGATCGACCTCAATCGGCGGGATATTCCCCACTTCGATGTCCGTGCGTTCTATGTGGAGCTCGTGCGTGAGCTTCGAAACCGCGGCTTCTGATCGTAAACCGGCACTGTGGGTCTGCCCTCACAAGTGTCGGTTTTGTTATAAGCAGAAACACCGCAAGACCACCCGGAGGGCGGTCTTGCGGTGTGGAAGTATAGAAAATTTGTCTTACTTTACAGGAAATTCCAACTGATACAGGCCCAGTTCGAGCAGCACCGGGTTCATGCCTTCCAGTGTCAAACGGAACTTGTCGGATTTCACCGAAGCAGTGAGATCAACCTGCCGCTGGATACCGATGTCGTGTCCCTCATAGGCGCACACCCATGCATTGCCGTCCCAGTATTCCAATCGGAACGCATACGTATATCGGTTGTAGAAAGTGGCGTTTCGATTCGCGTATTGCCGCAGGTAAAACGAGTTGACCGTGACAGGGGAGGCAAAATCCAGCTTCAACCACGCCGCATCGCCCGACGTCTCCCAACTCGTTCCATCGTCACCATCGACCGCCGCCTGCCCATTACCGCCGGAAGTCGTCACCGTCGCCTCGCGGGCATAATTGATGCCCTTTTGCACCGTCCCAGAGGCGATGACCGGTTCAGGCGTGCCGTCCACGACGATCTTGATAACCGTCACATAAGGGTCCTGTGCGATCCCCTCCAGCGAAATCTCCAGCATATCGCCGTTGGTGGTATAGCGGACCGTCTGCCCACCGTCCAGCACCCGCATATCCCGGATCCTGTTTTTCAGTGCTGGAATGACGATCTTGCCGTTTTCGGGGAATTCAAACAGGTGCACATACAGCGCGCCGTCTTTCGTTGTCGTCTGGATATAATTCGGCAGATTCGCATAATATGCTCCTTGCGCACCTCTGATTGATTCGCTGTTTTTATCCATCCATTTCCCGATCTCCGCAAAGATTTCCCTGGTTTTGTCGGGGATTTTTCCCAACGAATCAGGTCCGAAATCGAGCAGCATGGTGCCGTTTTTCGCGGTGATCTCCACCAGATTTTCCACCAGCGTCTTCGGATTCTTCCAATACGTCTTAAACGAGTTGTATCCCCACGAATCGTTGGGCGTGATGCAGATCTCCCAATCGTAATCAAGCGATGTCTCGGGGATCTCGGTCTCAATGATGTTGTAGTCGCCGTTCCCTCGGTCATTTTTGCCCACGCGATCATCGATAATGAGCGACGGCTTCAGGGTACGGACAAAACGGTAGATCTCGTCGCCGTCCGCCACTGTCCACCAGTGTGGGAACTCGCCGTCAAACCAGAACAGATCGGGGTCGTACAGTTCCACGATCTCACGCAGCTGCCCTTTCATACGGGTCTTGTACTCCGCTTTTTTGGAAAGATCCGGCATACTGTTGCCAAAGAAGCCCTCTTGCGTCACATCGTGCCAGTCGGCAAAAGAGAAGTATACGCCGAACTTGATGCCCTGCTGCTTGCATTCACGAGACAGCGCCATCATCGGGTCATCGCCCTTATAGTCGCCAAACGTCATCAGGCAATAGTCTTTGAACTCGCGAATCTTGGTATCATACATGGAGAAGCCCTCGTGATGTCGCGACGTGAATACGAGGTATTCCTGCCCTGTACTTTTGGCCATCTTCACGATATCCTTCGCATCAAATTCGGAAGGGTTGAATGGACGTGCAGCACCCTCAGCATAAACCACTTTGTTGATGCCCATATCACACATGATCCATTCGCTGTTGCCGTTGTTCAGACGGCCATCCCAAATACCGCCGAGATAAGAATAGGCCCCCAGGTGGATAAACTGACCGAAGTTGCAGTCGCGCCACCACTTCATACGGGCATCCTTCTCCGCCGCAGTTTCTGTGCCATTGTAAGCTGAGAAAACGAACCAGTCGATATGCAGCTCCGCGTCCTCACGGAAGGACAGAATCACCTCATGCACGCCGGTCACACGCTTTGTCAACTCCGTATAGCACTCAACAAACACGTTCGGATCGGTCGCGTTTGAGGGATGTACCGTGGCGATGCGGTTTTCTTCCGCCACCTTGTCAATATAGACGTCAATATTTTTAGCGGACTGGTTGCTGGCGGCGGAAATCAGCATCAGCAGTGTATTTTTATCGCCGTTGCCGAAGTCCACATCGCGATAGGACAGCATGTCGCCCGCCTTGAACCCACCTCCAAAAGAGGTGAAGTCCGCTGCCAGCGTATTGGGCGCCGCCGTACCGCTGAGATCCGCCTTTGTATAAGCCGCCGCTTCCAGGACCTGCACAACCGGATCAAACGCCGGTGCGGGCGGTTCATCCGGCTCATCAGGATTGTCCGGCTCGTCCGGTTCGTCAGGTTCATCAGGATTGTCCGGTTCGCCTGGGAACCTGTCAATGCGCTCCACCGCATATTGCAGGATCAGCCGCGCATCGGTGGTGTCCACCTTGTCATTGCCATCCACATCCGCCAAGCGGCTCTGTGTGGCGTTGAGCGTTATCTTCTCAACCGCGGCCTGCAATGCCAGCCGTGCGTCGGTTGTGTCCACCCTGCCGTCCATGTTCACATCGCCGGTTTTGGCGTCCACCGCTGTCAGACGATAGGACGCGCCTGCCGTCGTCTCAAACTCGAGAGTGTCCGCATCCGGTGATTTGGTGGGCACGACACGCCCTTGCGCATCCAGCAGTTGCGCACTGCCCAAACGGTCGCCATGCAACGTGCAGGTGCGGGCAGTCGGCGCAGTGATTGTCACCGTCTGCCATTGTCCATTGGCCCAAATCAGATCCACCTGCATATCGCCCACCGCTTTCAAGCCGGTAATGCTGCCGCTTTTCCACAAATCGGGCAGAGCGGGCAACAAATCAATGGTATCCGTCGTGTCGGAGACGGACAGCAGCATATCCGTCATGCCCGCTGTCACATCGAACGCAGCCGTCACGCTCGGTACGCGGCCGCTGTCCATCAGCGGATTGCCCGCCTCCAGTCCGTCTGCCAACAGCGCATACGCCTGTTCCGCATCGCCTGCGCGTGCCCACAGCCCGATCGACTGCGTACCGCCGTTGTCGAATGAAGCCGGCGTGGAGGCGACCTGTTTCAGCGCGTTCAGCGCCACTCTGATCTCGGGGGCAGTCGCATCGTTTGAGCGTACAAGCGCATCCGCCGCTTGCAGGGCGATGGTAAACATCCGCTCCACCAGCGCCTGATCACGCACCGCACCAAGCGTTGTCCGATGCGTCACCGGATCATAGGAGGGATTGACCACCAGCTTATCGTCCCGTTCATCAGGCCACAAACTGTCCACCCAAAACAGCGCCGCATCCATGATGGCGTCGTAGTGCGCCGCCAGGAACGTCTGATCGGGCTGATAGCGGTACTGATCCCACAGCGCCTGTGCCAGATACACTCCCGCTGTCGGGAAGTAGCCGTCGCTCCATGTCGTAGTCCAGCCACGCACCGATTCGCCGTCCGGCCGTGCGTGATACGTCGCCATTTGCCGTCCTTCGTCGACAAACCTTTCAATAAAGTCGGCAGAGGGAGTGAGCAAATCCCCCAAATTGGTCGTCTCCGCCAAACGGACGGCGCGATAAAGCGCATCCGTGGTATATGCCGTGCCGGTGTAGCCATTTACACCCCACATGCCCGCCCCTGCGGGCAGCCCTCCCTCGCGGGAGGAAGCAATCAATAAATACCGGCCATATTGATAGGACAGCATTTCCAAATATTTGTCCTCGCCGGCAGTGTTGTCGACGCGGTAGCCCTCCAGCAGCTCATCAATCGTGCGACCGCTGTCCACAGCGCCGTCCAACACGAAGCGCACGCGGTTAAACAGGGCGCTGTAGTCCTGCACATGCGCCTGCCGCAGGGCGGCATAACCCTTTTTCGCCGCTGCATCCAGTCGTTCGCGCACGGTGCGGGATACGGCTTCACTGTCGCCTGTTCGACCGGTGCTGCCCGCCGTCATAATCAGTGTAAGCGCGTCGGCCTTCTCAACATGCAGGGTGATGTTTCCTGCCGTGAGCGTGCCGCCCTCCGCAATCACACGCACCTGCTGCATAAACGGCAACCCGTCGTCCGTCTCGCCCGTCAGAGTCAGGGTGTCTCCGCCCGAAACCTTGATCTCACTGTTTTTGTGATGAGATTCCAGCCCGATATAGGGTGATATCGTACCTGCCTTATCCGCGCTGATACGCATCACAAAGGCACGGTCGGGATAACTCATGAAATATTCGCGGGTATAGGTAACACCGCCGCGCGTATAGGTGACGTTTACCACACCGGTTTCCAGATCCAGCACGCGGCTGTAATGGCTGTATGAGTCGTCCGGAGGCGGCGCGTCGCTTTCACGGTTAAAATCACCAAGCGGCAGAAATTCGCTCATCTGGCACATGGTTTCCTGGCCCTTGATGCCGTAAAGTTCCAACCGGTAGTATTTGTATGGCGCGGGATTGTCGATCGTGAACACGACAGAAGCACGACGCCCGTCCGGCAGCATGACATTCTCCTGCACGTCCAGCGGCACATAGCTGCCCTCTTCGCCGCTCGTAGAGGCGAAGAGCGTCCACGTCTTTGGATCACGGGCAGGCATATCGTTACCAGTCGTAACGCGATAGGAATCCACCGTGACCGCGCCGCCGTAATACCACTCGATCCATATCGGATCGTCGGCGTGCGGCACTTTCGGGTAGCACCACTTGGTAGAAGCATCACCATCAAACAGCCGGTCCAGTCCTTCCCCGCCCTGATAGGCGGTTCCGGCATTAGAGGTGATCTCCTTGAGCCCGCTTTCGATGTCGCTGAGTGGCGTTTCGCTGACATGCAGCAAATCCAGTTCCTGATAAGCACCGGGCTGTTGCATATCTGTCTCTTATACACATCTGACGCTGCCGACGAAGC
>USLV01000061.1 GCA_900555705.1 uncultured Oscillospiraceae bacterium
GCAGTATACCGTCCACCCGGTCAAGGGCGCGGAGCAGACCCGCGTCAATGTCAACGCGATGCTGCGCCCGACAGTGCCGGGCAGCTACTATGAACCGCTCTCCTTCGGCCGCACCGGCTACACCGACAACGCGGGCCGCTGCATGGCCTCGGTTGCGCGGAAAAGCGGCTATGAATATCTCGCGGTGGTGCTTGGCTCGGACGGCGGAGAGAACCCCGCGGCCGCGCATTTCGCCGATACGAAGGCGCTCTATGAATGGGCGTTCTCGAATTTTACCTATAAGACGCTGCTCAACAAGAACCAGCCGGTTGCACAGCTGCCGGTGGAGCTCGCGTGGTCGACCGACAGCGTTTCGCTGGTCGCAAAGGAGGACTTCGCGACCATTGTCGACAACAACCTCGATCCCAGCGCCGTGCGGATTGTGCCGGTGCTGTCGCAGACAGAGGCGGTCGAGGCACCGGTCGAAAAGGGCACGGTCTATGGAAAGGCCGAGCTCTACATCAACATCGACCAGAAGATCGGCGAGGTTGATCTCGTCGCAGGGACGGCGCTCGAGCGCAGCGAGGTGCTGGCGCTCTGGCGCACAGTCCGCGGCGTGCTCGCCTCCCCGTGGCTGTATATCATCCTGGGACTGGTGATCGCGCTGATCATCACCTATGCCATCCTCAGTGTTCTCCACAACCGGAAGCGCCGGCGGGTGCCCAGCGGGCGGACGGACCGCCGCAATCTGAAGTAACCAAAGGAGGAAAAGCCGTGCCGCAGCTGACCGACATCGCCTATATCCGCGGGCTGCTCGCCCGTCACGGCTTCTCCTTTTCCAAAAAGCTTGGCCAGAATTTTCTTATCAACCCCACCGTCTGTCCGCGTATGGCGGAGGCCTGCGGCGCGTCGCCGGAGAGCGGGGTGCTGGAGATCGGCCCCGGCATCGGGGTGCTGACCCATGAGCTCGCGAAGCGCGCGGGGCGGGTCGCGGCGGTCGAGCTGGACGCCCGGCTGCTGCCGGTGCTTGCCGAGACGCTCGCCGGACACGACAATGTGGCGGTGGTGCCGGGGGATGTGCTGAAGCTGGATCTGCACCGACTGCTCGAGGAGCAGTTCGGCGATATGCCGGTGGCGGTCTGCGCCAACCTGCCCTATTACATCACCTCGCCGATCGTCATGGCGCTGCTCGAAAGCCGGCTGCCGGTCGAGAGCATCACGGTGATGGTGCAGAAGGAGGCCGCGCAGCGGCTCTGTGCCCGGCCGGGCACGCGGGAATGCGGCGCGGTGACACTGGCGGTCGCCTACTATGCCGAGGCAGAGCGTCTGTTCGATGTGTCGCGGGGAAGCTTCCTGCCCGCGCCGCAGGTCGACAGCAGCGTGATCCGGCTGCGGGTGCGGCGGGAGCCGCCCTGTGCGGTGACGGATGAGGCGCTGCTCTTCCGGCTGATCCGGACAGCCTTCGGCCAGCGGCGGAAAACCCTGCCGAACGCCCTGTCCGCCGTCGCGGACAAGGCGGTGCTGGCGGAGATTCTCGGCGGACTGGATATCCCGCCGACCGTCCGTGCCGAGCAGCTGACGCTGCCGCAGTTCGCGGGGCTGGCAAATGCGCTGGCCGCTTTGTAATTGAGAACCCATGGAGAGGAATGGTACAACATGTCGATGGAAACCCTGATTTTGCCGGAGGGCTATCGCTCCCGGCTGGATGTGATCGAGACCGAGATCGCGATCAAGCTGGTCAAGGATACGCTGGAGCGGGAGCTGGCTCGCCGTCTCTGCCTGACGCGGGTGTCCGCGCCATTGTTTGTGCGGCCGGAGACCGGGCTGAACGACGATTTGAATGGCGTTGAACGCCCCGTCCGCTTTGATATTGCGGAGCTCGGCGCGGATGTCGAGGTGGTGCATTCGCTGGCCAAGTGGAAGCGCATGGCGCTCGCGCGCTATGGCTTTGCGGAGGACACGGGGCTGTATACCGATATGAACGCGATCCGGCGGGATGAGTCGCTCGACAATCTCCATTCGGTCTATGTGGATCAGTGGGACTGGGAGAAGCGTATCACGCCGGAGATGCGCCGGTTTGAGACAGTGGAACAGACTGTCCGCGAGATTCTTGCCGCGCTGCGGGAGACTCAGCGGGTGCTCTGCGCGCGATTTCCGCAGATAGAGGCGTTCCTGCCGGAGGATGTGACCTTTGTCACAACGCAGGAGCTGGAGGACCGCTATCCCGAGCTGACGCCGAAGCAGCGGGAGGACGCTGTCTGCCGTGAGCATGGGGCGGTATTCCTCTCCCAGATTGGCGGGCGGCTGCGCAGTGGGGCGCGGCATGACGGGCGCGCGCCGGACTATGACGACTGGAGCCTCAACGGCGACATCCTCGTCTGGTATCCGGTGCTGAACCGGGCGGTCGAGCTCTCCTCGATGGGGATCCGCGTCGATGCCGGGACGCTCCGCCGTCAGCTCCGCGAGGCGGGCTGTCCCGAGCGGGAGGCGCTGCCCTTCCATCGCCAGCTTCTCGAAGGCGAGCTGCCGCTGACGATGGGCGGCGGTATCGGCCAGTCCCGCGTCTGTATGCTGCTGCTCGAAAAGGCGCATATCGGCGAGGTGCAGGCCTCCGCCTGGACCGATGAGATGATCGAGACCTGCCTCGCGCATGGGATCCGCCTGCTGTAAAGCCCTTACATAGACGACAAAAAGCCGGGACAGCTGTCCCGGCTTTTTCAGACCCGTTTTGGGGATTACATGTGCTCTTCGATATAGGTGACGAGGTCGCCGACCGTGCGGATATTTTCGATCTCCTCGTCCGGGATCTCGACGTCGAACTCGTCCTCGAGCGACATCAGCATATCCACGGCGTCGAGGGAATCCGCCCCCAGATCGTCTGCGATGCTGGTGGTGAGACTGATTTCTTCCTCCTCCACATCAAACTGGCTGCAAAGAATTGCTTTAACCTTCTCGAAAACCATGACTCTTCATCCTTCCAAAAAATTCTTTCAAGAGAAAAGCCGGACGGGAATCGTCCGGGCCTTATAAAGGCGGTGGACAGGCGTGCCGTTTTGTGTTATAGTAAGACAAAAACCGACAAAGGCACGCGGCGCATGATGTACTTTCAAAATAGTATTCAAAAATCCGCCGTTTGTCAATCGTCTGATGCAATTTTGATGATAGAAATTTCTGAAAAAAGTGCCGTGCTCTTTGTATAAGGTGCAAAGAACTTTCCATAGAAAGGATCGATCCCGCTATGAACGAACGCTATCTGGTCATCGGCCATCCGCTCGGCCACAGTATGTCCCCCTTCATCCATCGCCGTCTGTTTGCGCTGGCCGGCCGCGCGCCGGTCTCCTATGAGGCGACGGACGTTTCGCCGGAGCAGCTTTCGGAGCAGCTGCCTGTGCTGCTGCGTGAAACGTCCGGGATCAACGTCACCATCCCGCACAAGCGGGCGGTCATCCCCTTCCTGACCCGGCTCGAGGGGCGTGCCGCGCTCTACCAGTCGGTCAACACCATTGCGGTGAGAGCGGAGGAGACGGTCGGCTATAACACCGACGCCGACGGGTTCCTGTCGGCACTGCGTGACGGCGGGGTTTCGCTCGGCGGTCGGGTTTTGCTGCTCGGCTGCGGCGGTGTCGGCCGCACCTTTGCCTGCGAATGCGCGCTGGCAGGGTGTGAGATTGTCAATGCCGTCCGCGCGGCGGACCGCGGTGCGGCGGAGGAGCTGCGGCGGTATGTGCAGGAGTTGTCCCCTGAGACGCCCTATACCATCCGGACGTTGGAGGAGCTGACGGCGGAGCCGGTCGACGCCGCGCTGCTGATCAACGCGACCCCGGTTGGGATGTATCCCCACGCGGACGCATCGCCGGTGGACGAGCGGGTTGTGACGCATTGCGCCGCCGTCTTCGACGCGGTGTATAATCCCCGCGATACCCGTCTGCTGCGGATGGCGGAGGCGGCCGGGGCGCGGACGGTCGGCGGCATGCCGATGCTGGTCTGGCAGGCCGCCGCGGCGCATACGCTGTGGTATGGACAGGAGTTTCGCCCGGCGGATATCCGGGCACTTGTGGAGGACAGCCAGCAGGAGATGCAGCGGCTGTTTGGCTGAGAAAGGCGGTTTCATTTGCGGAATATCATTTTGTGCGGGTTCATGGGCTGTGGAAAATCCACAGTGGGACGGCTGCTGGCCGGGCGGTATGGCCGCCGGTTTGTGGACATGGACAGCTATATCGAGCAGCGGGCCGGGATGCCGGTTTCCGCGATCTTTGAACAGTTCGGGGAGGCGGATTTTCGCCGCCGCGAGCGGGAGGCCTGTGCGGCGCTGGCGGCGGAGCAGAGACTGGTGGTTGCCACAGGCGGTGGGGCGCTGGTGGATCCGGAGAATGCGCGGGTGTTGTCGGCGACCGGCGACGTCGTGCTGCTCGAGGTCACGCCCGAGGAGGTGATCCGGCGGCTGGAGGGGGACACGACCCGTCCGCTGTTGATGCGCCCGGATCGGGAACAGGCGGTGCGGGAGCTGATGGCCGCCCGGATGCCGCTCTATCGCCGGGCGGCGGCATTCGTCGTTGACGGCGGCCGCGCGCCGGAGGCGGTTGCCGATGCGATTGCGGCGGAAATTCTTGGCATGCCGGAAAAGGAGGAACGGATATGAAAAGACGGGAACAGACCATCCGGCCGGCGGGGGAGCCCTCTTTTGCGAGCGGACTCAGCTTCTATAAGTTGTTCTGGGTGTTTTTCATCGGCTGCTTCCTCGGCGTTGTGATCGAGACGATCTGGTGTATCGCGACCCGCCATGTGATCGAGAGCCGCCGCGGGCTGGTTTACGGCCCGTTCAATCTTGTCTATGGCTTCGGTGCGCTGTTCATGACCCTCTCGCTCTATTGGCTTCGGAACAAGCGTGATCTCTATATCTTCCTCGGCGGCACCGTGATCGGCGGCATATTCGAATATATATGCAGCTGGATTCAGGAGATGATGTTCGGCTCGGTGTCCTGGGAATACAGCGAGATGCCGCTGAATGTGGGTGGACGCACGAACCTGCTCTATTCGCTGTTCTGGGGCATATTGGCGCTGCTCTGGGTCAAAAACGGTTATCCCGCGATGGAATGGGCGATCGAGAAGATCCCGAACCGCTGGGGTAAGGTGCTGACCTGGGTGCTGTTGGTGTTCATGATCGTCAACACGGTGATCTCCGCCTTTGCCGTCGACCGCTGGTCGGCACGTCGGGAGGGGACGGAACCGTCCGGTGCGCTTGGTGGATGGCTCGACGAGCGCTTCCCCGACCGGCGGATGGAGCGCATCTATCCCAACATGCAGTTCGGCGGCGAGAGCTCGCCGCCCGCGGAATAGCGGATTGACACCACCCCCGCGGGGGGCGATGATCGGGCGCTTCCATTGATTGACAATCGCGGTGCCGGATGCTACAATAAAACGCGACATGCGCCGCAAAACGGGGATGATTCCCGTGAACGGCGCACAGAATAAGCCTGCCGGGCGGCGCGATGCCGCCGGCAGAAAGCGGGAGCCTATGCGCACGATTCTCAACTACATCTACAATCTGCTCTATCAGATTCTGATGCTGATCCTGCCGCTCATCACCGCGCCGTATGTGTCGCGGGTGCTCGGGCCGGACGGCATCGGTGTCTATTCCTACACCTATTCGGTTGCGGCCTATTTCGCGCTCTTCGCCCTGCTCGGCCTTAACAACTACGGCAACCGCAGCATCGCGATCTGCCGCGACGACCCCGAACGGCTGAGCCAGACCTTCTGGAGCCTCTATCGGATGCAGCTCACCTGTTCCGTCGTCGTCGTCGCCGCCTATCTCGGCTATGTAGCGCTGTTTGTGACCGAAAACCGGACGGTTGCCTTTCTCCAGACGCTGTATCTGCTGTCGGTTGCGCTCGATATCGGCTGGTGCTTCTTCGGGCTGGAGCAGTTCAAGGTGACCCTCGCGCGCAGCGCCATTGTCCGGCTGCTGACTGTCGGCTGCGTGTTCCTGTTTGTCCGGTCAGCGGACGATGTCGCGGTCTATGCGCTGGTGATGCTGGTCGGAACCGTCGTCAGCCAGGCGGCGCTGTGGCTGTATCTGCCGCGTTTTATCCGCTTTCGGAAAACCCGCTGGCGGGACATGCTGCCGCATATCCGGCCGAATCTCGTGCTGTTCATCCCGGCTGTCGCGATCAGCGTCTATAAATTCATGGACAAGATCATGCTCGGCGGCATGAGCAGCGACGCACAGGTCGGCTACTATCAGAACACCGAGAACATCATGGCGCTGGCGGTCAGCCTGACCAACGCGCTCGGTACCGTCATGCTGCCGAAGGTATCGAATCTGACGGCGAAGGGCGAGTCCGACCAGGTCCGGCACTATGTCTATCTGTCGCTCAAGGCGATGACCATTTTGTCAATGGGGCTGGTGTTCGGCATCATGGGGGTGGCGGACACCTTCATGCCGCTGTTTTTCGGAGAGGAGTTCGCGATCTGCGGCCGGCTCGCGTTTTATATCGCGCCGTCGATCCTCTTCATCGCCTGGGCCAATATCATCCGCACGCAATACCTGATTCCACGGCAGCAGGACCGGGAGTATACCGCCTCGGTGCTGGCGGGGGCGGCGGTGAATTTTGTTGCGAACCTCCTGTTGATCCCCCGCTTGCAGGCGCTCGGCGCGGTGCTCGGCACGCTGCTCGCGGAATTCAGCGTCATGCTGCTGCAGGTGATACTGGTTCGCCGGGAGCTGCCGGTCGGGAAAGCCCTGCTGAAAAATCTCGTCTATGCGCTGCCGGGGCTTGCGATGCTGCTTTTGATCCGGGCGCTGAAGCGTCTGCCGCTGGCGGGTTTCTCTCTGCTGGCGCTGCAGGTGGCGCTGGGCGGCCTCGTGTTCCTGATCGGCTGCGGCGTGATCCTGTTGACACTGGACCGGGGGATGCTGGCGCAGCTGCGCGAGCTGACCAGCCGGTTCCGGAGAAAAAAGAATCAATACCCTCGGTGAACAAAGGGAAACGCGCCTGCCGGCGGCTGTAATCACCGCAGACAGTGTTCTCGTACTCGGTGGGCGTCAGCCCTCCATCGTACTGCGGCC
>USLV01000062.1 GCA_900555705.1 uncultured Oscillospiraceae bacterium
ACGGTAGAGTGCCTGAAAACGGAAGATTCGGACGTTATCATTCTGGCGGACGGCATGGGAAGCGGCGTCAAGGCGAATATTCTTTCGACGCTGACGGCAAAGATTCTGGGTACGATGTTTTTAAATGGAGCCACGCTGGAGGAATGTGTGGAGACGATTGTGCAGACGCTTCCGATCTGTCAGACGAGACAGGTGGCGTATGCGACGTTCTCGATTCTCCAGATTTTCAACAACGGCGATATGCGCCGGGACTTCACCTATGTCGACGATATCGTGCAGGGCATTGAAAACATGCTCGCGAATCCGCCGAAGCCGGATCCAAACGGAGATCGGGCAACGGTCTATAACATCGGCAACAACCAGCCGGAGGATCTGCTCTATTTTGTGGAAACGCTGGAGAAATGCCTGATGGCAGAGGGGATCATCGACGCACCCGGGAAAAAGGAATTCCTCCCGATGCAGCCCGGCGACGTCTATCAGACCTATGCGGATGTGACGCCGCTGATGCGCGATTTCGGCTTTAAGCCGTCGACCCCGCTCGAAGAGGGCCTCGCACACTTCGCCAAATGGTATAAGTCGTTCTATACCGAAGCAAACTAGAGAAAACACCCCTGCCTGTATGCATTCGCGGACAGTTGCCATAGGGAACACCATAGGGACTCCGCCGGAGCATGACATAGCGCCCATCCCGACTTTTCCACAGAGATGGCGGAGAGCGGGAACGGGTTGACAATATCCAGAGAGAAGGAGTTTGCTATGAAAATTGCGGTTGCGGGCACCGGCTATGTCGGTCTGTCCAACGCCATCCTGCTCGCGCAGCACCACGAGGTGGTGGCGCTTGACATCGTCCCCGAGAAGGTGGAGATGATCAACAGCCGCCGTTCGCCAATCGTGGATCGGGAGATTGAGGACTATCTGGCGGAAAAGGAGCTGAACCTCACCGCCACCACCGATCCGGCGACGGCATTTGCCGATGCCGCCTTTGTCATCATCTCAACCCCCACCAACTATGACCCCAACAAGAACTATTTCGACACGTCTTCCGTTGAGAGCGTCATTCAGCAGGTGATCGCCATCAACCCGGACGCGGTGATGATCGTCAAGTCCACCGTGCCGGTCGGCTTCACCGAGCAGGCAAGGGCGCAGTATTGCTGCGACAACCTGTTGTTCAGCCCGGAGTTCCTGCGGGAGGGCCGTGCACTCTACGACAATCTCTATCCGTCCCGCATCATCGTTGGCGCACCGATCGGCAATGCGCGGCTGCACAAGGCGGCCGAGACCTTTGCCGGGCTGCTTCAGGAGGGCGCGATCAAGACGGATATCCCGGTTCTGTTTACCAATCCGACCGAGGCGGAGGCGGTCAAGCTGTTCGCCAACACCTACCTCGCACTGCGGGTGGCCTTTTTTAACGAGCTGGACACCTACGCGGAGGTGCGCGGGCTGGACACGAAGCAGATTATTGAGGGGGTCTGTCTGGATCCCAGAATCGGCGCCCACTACAACAACCCCTCCTTCGGCTACGGCGGCTATTGCCTGCCGAAGGACACCAAACAGCTACGCGCGAACTATGATCAGGTGCCGAACAACATCATCTCGGCGATTGTCGACGCCAACAGCACCCGGAAGGATTTTATTGCGGATCAGATCATCGCCAAAAACCCAAAGGTGGTCGGTGTCTATCGACTGACCATGAAGGCCAACAGCGACAATTTCCGCCAGTCCTCCATTCAGGGAGTGATGAAGCGCATCAAGGCGAAGGGGATCGAGGTCGTGATCTACGAGCCGACCATGCGCGAGGATCGCTTCTTCAACAGCCGGGTCATTCGCGATCTCGACGAGTTCAAAGCGATCTCCGATGTCATCCTCGCCAACCGCTATCACGAGGACATCGCGGATGTGCTCGACAAGGTCTATACCCGGGATCTCTATTTCCGGGATTAACATGTATCGAATAAAGGCCGTCCCCATCCTGCCGAAGCAGGATGGGGACGGCCTTTGTTGCGTTGATGATTCATCAAAGTGTTTGCAGTAGCGCGAGCGCCTCTTAAAATTTGGATGCTGCATTGGAGGCAAAGCGGTCAATTTCCGCCGACGGCCGTTGCGCAGTGCAGCACAATATCTCCGCATGCGGCAGCATGCCTTCCCCAGCCGCACCCTCTCATGATATGGGAAACCGTCTACTTTTTGGCCAACCCGTATTTTTTGCTTTGAGAAGTATACATTTGTGCGTATAGCCCGTGCAAAGCCATTAGTTCCTCATGTCGTCCCTCTTCCACAATTTTCCCCTGATGTACCACCAGAATATGATCGGCATAGATACAGTTGGACAAATGGTGGGATATGACAATGGTGGTTTGCCGACCGGCTGTATCCCAGAGAGCCTGATACATCTGTTCTTCGGACAGAGGATCGAGCGAGCTGGAGGGCTCGTCCAGAACATAGAGAACGGCTTTCCGTATGAGTGCACGGGCAATGGCGAGTTTTTGCCGTTCTCCTCCCGACAAATCCGAGCCGTTGTCATCCAACTCGCGGCTCAGAGCCGTATATATACCCTCCGGCAGTTGCACAACCTTCTGCAGATGGACCAGGTCAAGCGCCTGTTTAATCAACGCCTCCTGTCCTGTCTTCTTCAGAACGTCCGGCTCCTCCAGCGCAATGTTTTCCGCCAGAGAGAAAGCGTATTCCTGATGATCCTGAAATACGACGGCTATCGCTTCATAAAGACTGGATATATCATATTCATTGATGGAGATGCCATTGAGCAATATATCGCCGCTATCCGGACGGTACAGCCTCAGCAGTAAGTGGATGATGGTGGTCTTGCCGGCACCGTTTTCGCCGACCAGCAGAACCTTTTCTCCGGGAGATATTTGAAAGGATACGTCGTTCAATATCCAATCCTGCGTATCCAGATAACGAAAATACACGTGACGAAACTCTATCGAACAGCTATGTTGACGCTCTATGGTGCGCATACCGTCAGGCGGTGTCTCCAACGTAAAATATTCATAGAAATAAGCGGCATCCAAGCGCATTTTCCGCAGCTCCGATATGCCCAACCCGATGGATATGAGATAGGCCTTGATCGAATAGGCGGCATTATAGGTCATGTTAAAATCGCCTATGGTAATCAGCCGGTTGAAAAGATCTCGTCCGATAAAATAGTACACTGTGATGATAAAAATGGATTCCATGAGACGAACCGGCATTTTTAAAAAGCCTGTTTTAATCTCGAGATCCATCGTTTCCTTCCGGCACATTTGATAAATCGTTTTTAATTTATGCAGGATAAATGGCCCGGCATTGTGAAGCTTGATATCTTTAAACGCGCTTTTATTGTTTAAAAGCCCTGCCATATACTGCTGTCTGCGATGAATACGGGTCAATCGTCTTTTCAGCGCATCCATCAGACTGTCTCTGCGCATATTCACCGCCAGATCCAACACCACGATGACCAGCAGCACGAGGAGAACCACGACATTCAGCCTGGATACGATATAGATCACAGCAGACAAACCGATGATATCCGAAATAACCCCCGACAAAACTGCGACAATCCCTTCGCTCCTGGTGGTGGCATATTCGAGCGCCCTTTTATAGATGTCATAAAACGCGGGGTCTTCAAAGGAGTCCAATTGAAAGGCAAAGCTACGGCTTGCTACCTTTTGCTGCATATCCAGCTGGACGCTCATATGTACATGCTTGAGATAGACCTTCAACCATGTAATCAGTTGATCAGTGGAAAAACGCACGACAAAATTGAAGATCAGATAGCATATGGCCAGTTGAAAATCGGCCTTTTCGATGATGGCATCCACAAATGCCTTGAGAAAAAAGAGGTTAAAGATCAGAGAAAAATTGACGGCAGCAATAATCAATATACGACAAATGATATACAGTTTACTTCTTTTCCATATAGCCTGGAAGTATATCCGATTGGACCAGAAAAACGCTCGCCATTTCATACGGAATCCCCCCGCTCTGGTTTTGTATCGATCGTATACAGGAATAAATATATCTCACACAAACAGCAAATGTATTCCTTAAATACATAGTACAAAATCATTTGGGGGAAGTCAAGCAATCATTCGCGCCTATCGACGAAAATTTTGACAGCCTTTACGGAAACGGTATCCATTATCTAAGAGAACACCCGGGCCATCTGCATGACCCGGGTGTTCGGAGGATTGTTCAACCGCCGCTCATTCCGCCAGCAGCCGGCTCTTTTCCAGCAGGATGTTTCCTGCGGAGTCCCGAACGATATCCGGGAAGTTGTGATAGTTGATTTCGAATAGACCGCCCACCTCAAAATCCCAGACCGGAGCGGTGCCTATGGTGACAATCTCGACGGCCTCCATAATACAGGCAAAATATTCTTCAAAGCCTTCCTCGTCTTCGTCGAGTTCATTTTGAGACTCCCCAGCTGTATCCAGTCTAGTATAAATACGTGTACCATCGCTCCATTCCAACAATAATCGTTCTTTGGGACGATGATCAAAACAATCCATAAAAGGAAACAAAAGCGTCTTTTCAATATCCTTCATAAAATCCATATTAATCACCTTTCCAGTCATTGGGTCGCTGAGGTACAATGTGCGTTCCATCTTTGGAATAACGGATTGTCCCGACTGTGGTATCGTAATATTTCCCTGTTTTGGGGCTATAGTATTTTCCAATAACTTTCCCAAAATCAACTCGTTCACTGCTGTCGTTGATCTTCGTCCCCTTTCCAGCAAACTGATCGATCCGCTCCTGCGCATCCTTAGCCGTCCCATTCATGATGCTGCGACCCGGCAAATAGTTATTGTGACCGGGAAGGTGCTTCCCCTAGCGGCCTTCGTGTAGTGTGGTATTTTTGCCGCTGCTTCCTCCTTTTGTTCCTTTGAAGTAGCTGCTTCTACCCCTTTTTCCGCCGCCGCTCATTCCGCCGCCCATTAGACAGCCTCCCAGTGATGAACCGCTTGCAGCGTGCTGTCGAACTGATGAACCGGAATGCCCGCTTCTTTACACAGCCAAAACAGCTTGTCGGGCGCAAATCCATAGACAATAACCGCCGATGGGTGGAGTCTCGCCAGCATGGCCTCCAGCCCTTTTTGAAAATAGCGCTTATCTTCCCGATGTTGAATACAGCCATGTGTTCCCACAGCAACGGGCTTTTCCGGCTGAATACCATCAAAGCAAAAAGTATAGCTCCTCTCATCGCCCCAACGGACATTCGGAATCACTTCAACTCCGTTTCGCGCCAGCCAATGTCCCAGGGCACGCCCCCGGTAGGTATTCCATAGCTGCATCCCCAGCGGGAGATCACGGTAAAGGCTGAAATCCGGGGATATCACTCCCTGAAACCTGGACAACCGCTCCAAATAGTCGCCCGGTCGTTTCCATATTCGTTCAAACCGCTCGTCGTCTATGTAAAAGTGGACGAAATGGTCAAAACGGTTCTGGGATAGGGCGTGGTCAAAGGGGAGCAGCTTGTTCGGGATACATCGGGAAGAGGGGATAACCGGCATTTCCCAATGTCCTTCAAAACGGGCGTGTTCCACCAGACCGGCATGAAACACATCCTTCCGATCTATGCGTCCTGTTCTGTTTTTCATTATAGCATGGTCACCAAACGATAGGAAGATTCCTATCGTTTCCTTTCACTGAATATTTTCTTGATTTTTCTGTTGCGTGTTGCTATAATGGAGTTGCACCAGTTCGTATTTCCATATCGAACTCTCCTTTATGGCAACATATGGGTAGATTTTCTTGGAATACGATGAGAAACACAGGCTTCACTACGGGAGTAGCGGAACCTGTGTTTTTTCATTCTTTCAAGGGACACCACCCCTTTTTTTCATCTAGAACGTTTGTTCTTTTTCGGTGTAACATAAATTGGATGTTCTGTCAAGTGGCATCTTGCAACTTTTTGACAAAGCTGGAAAACGTTGCGTTCTGTGGCAAACCTCGTTATCATTCCGTGTTTCTGAAAACTCTATAAAATTCATAGGTTTTATTTAAAATCCGCTGATTGCAAGGCTTGCGGCATAAAAAAAGACCCTGCAAGGATTTCCTTGCAGGGTCTTTTTGCGATTCGCTTTGCCTCGGATTTTGTTGATGGGCTTTGCCCAAAAACAAAAATCCAGATTACTTCTTCGAAGCCTTGATCGCCGCCTGGGCAGCCGCGAGGCGCGCGATCGGCACGCGGAACGGCGAGCAGGAGACATAGTTCAGGCCGACATTGTGGCAGAACTCAACGGAGGACGGATCGCCGCCGTGCTCACCGCAGATGCCGAGCTTGATGTCCGGGCGGGTGGTCCGGCCGAGATCGGCCGCCATCTTCACCAGCTTGCCGACGCCGGTCTGATCCAGCTTCGCAAACGGATCGGACTCATAGATCTTGGTGTCATAGTAGGCATCCAGGAACTTGCCGGCGTCGTCACGGCTGAAGCCGAAGGTCATCTGGGTCAGGTCGTTGGTGCCGAAGGAGAAGAACTCGGCCTCCTTGGCGATCTCGTCGGCGGTCAGCGCCGCACGCGGGATCTCGATCATGGTGCCGACGTGATAGGTCAGCTCCACACCGGCGTCCGCGATCAGCTTGTCGGCCGTCGTGGTGACGACGTCCTTGACATACTTGAGTTCCTTGATCTCGCCGACCAGCGGGATCATGATCTCGGGAACAATCTTGTATTCCGGATGCTCCTTGTTGACCACGATCGCGGCATTGATGACCGCCGTGGTCTGCATCTCGGCAATTTCCGGATAGGTGACAGCCAGACGGCAGCCACGGTGACCCATCATCGGGTTGAACTCATGCAGACCGTCGATCACAGCCTTGAGATCCTCAACCGTGATCTTCATCTCATCGGCCAGCTCTTTGATATCCTCTTCCTTCTGCGGCACGAACTCGTGCAGCGGCGGGTCGAGGAAACGGACGGTCATCGGACGGCCCTCGAGCACACGGTACATGGCCTGTCTCTTATACACATCTCCGAGCCCACGAGACCTCTCTACATCTC
>USLV01000063.1 GCA_900555705.1 uncultured Oscillospiraceae bacterium
TCCGGTTCCGGGCGTCAGCCGGAACTGGAGAACGGCGTGAGGTTATTATACCATGACAACACCCAACTGACAAGTCCGGACGATCAGCTGGCCAGCGGCACCAACGCGGTCATAAAGCCGTTCAGGGCGGTTGAGGAGATGTCGCCGCCGATGACACAGTCGTCGTATACATAGAGATGTGCCAGGACGTCTTTTCCGTCCGGATGGTTGAGCACCTGATAGGTCCAGCATTTGACACGTTTGCCATGATAGGGCTGGAAATCCATACCTGCCGCCTGCTGGAGCTGGTTATACTGGGCGAACACCTCATCAAATTCATCCGGGATCAGTACCTCGCGCACCTCTGTGTGCTGCGGCTCCACTTCATAGCCAAGGGCTTTCAGGAACTGTAGCCGCTGCACCTCATCTCCGGCGGCAACCGCTGCGCCGGTTCGGGCCGCACCGTCCGACGGCCAGACGACCGCCACCACCAGAATCGCGATCAGCATCAGCAGGCACAGCCCCAATGACAGCAATTGTTTGCGGGAGGTTTTCACCGAGAAAACAAACATCCTGATCACACCCCGTTTCTCTTGATGGTCAATCTATATGTCCGGCTGTCCGGGAATATGCGCATCCCTTTCGGCGGAGACGACTGAATTCTTCCCGACAAGTTTTCACACCATTCTTGCAATTGTGCAGGAAACTGGTGTATAATGGAAATGCAACGATGCGGCGGAAAGCCGTAAAGAAAGGACGGATAGTGTATGGACCAGAAGATACGGGATCAGTATGCGCTTTGGAAAGCACACGCGGCGGAGGACGTCGATCTGATAGAAGAGCTGGCCTCTATTGAGGGAGATGAGGAACAGATCAACGACCGCTTCTATCGGGAGCTGGAGTTTGGTACGGGCGGTCTGCGTGGTGTGATCGGCGCGGGCGACAACCGCATGAATATCTATACGGTTCGCAAGGCGACCCAGGGACTTGCGGATTATCTCAAGGCGCACTATTCCTCTTCTTCGGTGGCGATCTCGTTTGATTCGCGAATCAAATCCGATCTGTTTGCGCGGGAGGCGGCACGTGTGCTGGCGGGCAACGGCCTGACGGTACATATTTTCAGCGAACTGAACCCGACGCCGGTGCTGTCCTTTGCCGTGCGGGAGCTGCATTGCCAGGCGGGCATCATGGTCACCGCGAGCCACAATCCGTCGAAATACAACGGCTATAAATGCTATGGTGCGGACGGTTGCCAGATGACGGATGACGATGCGAATGAAGTGACGGCGTATATCCGCAAGGTGGATCTGTTCCGGGATGTGCAGGTGGCGGACTATGAGCTCTCGGTCTCGGCCGGGAGCATTCGGGCTGTGGATCAGTCCTTTGTGGAGCAGTTCCTGGATCGTGTCGCGGAGCAGCAGGTCAATCCCGGGATCTGTGCCAAAGAGGGACTGCGGGTGGTCTATACCCCGCTGAACGGCACGGGTAATAAGCCGGTTCGCGCGATTCTCTCCCGTGTAGGGGTGGAGCACGTGACGGTGGTACCGGAGCAGGAGCTTCCGGATGGAAATTTTCCGACTGCTCCCTATCCGAACCCCGAGATCCGGCAGGCATTTGCCTGTGCGCTGCAGCTGGCGGAGACCGAAAAACCGGATTTGCTGCTGGCGACGGATCCCGACTGTGACCGGGTGGGTATTGCGGTTCGGGACGGCGACGATTATACCCTGATGACCGGCAACGAGGTCGGTTGCCTGCTGCTCGATTACATCCTCTCCTGCCGAAAGGCGGCAGGAACCCTTCCCACGCATCCGTTAGTCGTCAAGACCATCGTGACCTCCGAGCTGGTGGCGCGGATCGCAGAAAAATACGGCTGTGAACTGGTGAATGTGCTGACCGGTTTCAAATATATTGGCGAGCAGATCGGCTTGCTCGAGAAGGACGGGCATCCCGAGCGCTATATCTTTGGTTTCGAAGAGAGCTATGGCTATCTGTCGGGCACCTATGTGCGAGACAAAGACGGCGTCGTGGCCGCCATGCTGGTCTGTGAAATGGCCTCTTATTATAAAGCGCAGGGAAAGAGCCTGCTGGACGTTCTGGAGAGCCTTTATGTCGAGCATGGCGTGTATCGGCACAGCCTGATTAACGCGCAATTTGAGGGCGCAGAGGGCATGGAAACGATGCAGCGGTTGATGACCTCACTGCGCGAGGCCAAGCCGGCGGAAATTGCCGGTCTGCGGGTGGTCACCTTCTCGGACTATCAGGCGTCGGTGGAGGTGGATACGGCAAGCGGTGAGCGGACAGCAATCACGCTGCCGAAGTCCAATGTGCTGAGCTTTGCGCTGGAGGGGAACAACGGTCTGATTATCCGCCCCTCCGGAACCGAACCGAAGATCAAGGCCTATGTCACGGCAACCGGCGCTGATCGCACGGCTGCCGAGGAAATGACTGCCCGGCTGCAAGCCGCGGCGGAAGAGATGCTGAAGGCATAAGAGAAACTAAAAAAGGCCCGCCTGTCCTCGAGAGGACAGGCGGGCCTTTGGCGTGCGGTGGTTAATGGGTGGCCAGCTGCGGGCAATCCGGGTGATATTGCATCAACTCGATACGGTTGCCGTCAGGATCGTGGGTCCAGGCCTGCCAGTTGCAATCTGAGCCCTGTTTTGGCTCGGCGTCAACCGGGAAGCCACCCTCCCGTAGCTGCCGGACAGCCTCCTGAATGTCCGTAACCTCCAGACAGAGGTGGGCATAAGAGATATTCTCAGCGGGCTGGGGGTTGGCATAGAAGAGCTCAATGAACTGGCCGGGCGCAACCCGGAGATAGCGGATCCAGGGATTTCCTTTGTCGTCCCGTAGCTCAAATGCCTCGGTCAGGCCGAGTCCCTCGCAGTAAAAGCGCAGGGACTCCGTCATATCGGTGACGTGATAGGCGGTGTGGGCAAGTGCTTTCAGCATGGGGCATCCTTCCTTTCATATGGTTCTTCCAGCATGGTCAGCAGAATGCGGCAGGAGAGCGCGGCAGCCTGTTTTTCAAACGTATCGAAGCTAACCGTTGCGCCGACCTCCGCGAGATCCGAGATGGCGCGGACAATGGCAAAGGGAACGTGGTTGGCAGCTGCCACCTGGGCAATGGCGGCGCCTTCCATCTCCGCTGCTGCTGCGTCAAACTGTTGGATGAGTGTACGCTTCAATGCGGTGTCATCCACAAAGATATCGCCGGAGACAACGGTGCCGCGAATGGTTTTTCCAGTGGTCATCACCTTGGAGGCTGCCCGACAAAATTGTTCGGCAAGCTGTTTGTCCGCCGGATAGCGGGTAGGGAAGGCGGTGTCGCCGCCGACAGAGGGCATATACCCCTTGACGTGACCGAATGCGGTCAGATCGAAGTCGTGCTGGATGGCGCCGGTGGCGACCACCAGATCGCCGACTGCCAGCGAGGCGGCGAGTCCGCCCGCCACACCGGTGTTGACAATAGCACTGACCCCAAAGCGGTCGATCATCGCCTGGGCACACATGGCGGCACAGACCTTGCCGATGCCGCACTGGACAATCGCAACCTCTTGTTTTTCGAGACGCCCCTGATGAAAGATCAGGTCACCGCAGGAAACCGTCTGCGGATTTTCCAGCCGGGCTGTCAACAGCTCTACCTCGGAGGCCATGGCACCGATCAGGCCGATTGGCTGTTTCATAAAAGCATTCCCCCTGTTGAAAATGAACATCTGCAACCAGTGTAGCACGTTTGGCAGGGGAACGCAATGGAATTCCGAAAAAAGAAACATCCCCTGTTCGAAAGAACAGGGGATGCAGACAGCTCAGAAATTAGCCGTTGATCTGGGTGACAACGCCCGAGCCGACGGTACGGCCGCCCTCACGGATAGCGAAGCGGAGGCCTTCCTCAATGGCAATCGGGGTGATCAGCTCAACGTCCATCTCGACGTTATCGCCAGGCATGCACATCTCGGTGCCTTCCGGCAGGGTGATGACGCCGGTCACGTCGGTGGTACGGAAATAGAACTGCGGACGATAGTTGTTGAAGAACGGAGTGTGACGGCCGCCCTCTTCCTTGGACAGGACATAAACCTGGCCGTGGAACTTGGTGTGCGGCTGGATGGAGCCGGGCTTGCAGAGAACCTGACCGCGCTCGATCTCGTTTCTCTGAACACCACGGAGCAGGGCGCCGATGTTATCGCCAGCCTCGGCAGAGTCGAGCAGCTTGCGGAACATCTCAATACCCGTGACAACCGTCTTCTTCTTCTCGTCGGTCAGACCAACGATCTCCACTTCCTCGGAGAGGTTCAGCTGGCCACGCTCCACACGACCGGTGGCAACAGTGCCGCGGCCCGTGATGGTGAAGACGTCCTCAACCGGCATCAGGAAGGGCTTGTCGGTGGTACGCTCCGGAGACGGGATGAACTCGTCAACCGCATTCATCAGCTCAACGATCGGGGCATAAGCCGGATCGCTCACGTCGGTGGAGGAGCACTCCAGCGCCGCCAGAGCCGAGCCCTTGATGATCGGGGTGTCGTCGCCCGGGAACTCATACTTGTTCAGGGCCTCGCGGATCTCCATCTCAACCAGCTCGAGCAGCTCGGGATCGTCAACCTGATCAACCTTGTTCATGAAAACAACGATCGCAGGAACGCCGACCTGGCGGGCCAGCAGCAGGTGCTCATTGGTCTGAGCCATAACGCCGTCGGTCGAAGCGATAACGAGGATCGCGCCGTCCATCTGCGCAGCACCGGTGATCATGTTCTTGATATAGTCGGCGTGGCCGGGGCAGTCAACGTGCGCATAGTGGCGCTTCGCGGTCTCATACTCCACGTGGGAGGTGTTGATCGTGATGCCGCGCTCTCTCTCCTCGGGAGCCTTGTCGATGTTGGCATAATCCATGAACTCCGCGCCGCCCTGCATCGCCAGAACCTTGGTGATCGCAGCAGTCAGAGTGGTCTTACCATGGTCAACGTGACCAATGGTACCGATGTTTACATGGGGTTTGGTTCTTTCAAACTTTGCCTTTGCCATTGTGGTATTTCCTCCTTAATATTTCAAATAAACGCCTGTCTGATACATTCCCCATTGTAGCAAGTACAGCCGGGAAATGCAAGTCCTTTTCTGAGAAAAAGCAGGCGAAAAAGGTGATTTCCTGAGGGATTAGCCCTCTTTCTTCGTGCGCTTCGCGATAATTTCCTCGGAAACACTCTTCGGAAGCTCCGCATAGTGGCTCGGCTCCATGACATACTGGCCGCGTCCCTGGGTACGGGAACGCAGATCGGTCGCGTAGCCGAACATCTCGGACAGCGGAACCATTGCGTTGATCTGCTGTGCACCGGCGACAGCCTCCATACCCTGCATAAGACCACGGCGGGAGTTGATATCGCCGATGACGTCGCCCATATACTCCTCGGGCACCGTCACAACGACCTTCATGATCGGTTCGAGCAGAACCGGATCGGCTTTCCGCATAGCCTCCTTGAACGCCATGGAACCGGCGATCTTAAAGGCCATTTCAGAGGAGTCGACCTCATGATAGGAACCATCGTACAGCGTGACCTTGGCATCCACAACCGGATAACCGGCGAGGATACCGCTCTGCATCGCGCCCTGGATACCGGCGTCGACCGCGGGGATATACTCCTTCGGGACGGAACCGCCGACAACGGCATTGACAAATTCATAGCCCTTGCCGGTCTCGTTGGGCTCGAGCTTGATCTTGACATGGCCGTACTGGCCCTTACCGCCGGACTGACGCGCATACTTGCAGTCAACATCGGCGAGGCGGCGCACGGTTTCCTTATAGGCAACCTGCGGAGCGCCGACATTGGCTTCGACCTTGAACTCACGCAGCAGACGGTCGACGATGATCTCCAGATGGAGCTCGCCCATACCGGCGATGATGGTCTGGCCGGTTTCCTCGTCGGTGTAGGTCTTGAAGGTGGGATCCTCCTCGGCAAGCTTTGCGAGGGCGATACCCATCTTCTCTTGGCCCGCCTTGGTCTTCGGCTCGATGGCTACGCGGATAACCGGCTCCGGGAATTCCATCGACTCGAGGATAACCGGATCGCTTTCGACACACAACGTATCGCCGGTTGTCGTATTCTTCAGGCCGACCGCCGCCGCGATATCGCCGGCGTAAACCGTCTCGATATCCTGACGATGGTTCGAGTGCATCTGAACGATACGGCCCAGGCGCTCGTTGTTGTCCTTGTTGGCGTTGTAAACCGTGGAACCCGCGTTGACCGAACCGGAATAGACGCGGAAGAAGCACAGCTTACCGACAAACGGATCGGTCGCAATCTTGAACGCGAGCGCTGCGAAGGGCTCATCGTCGGAAGAATGGCGCTCGACCTCTTCCTCGGTATCAGGGTTGACACCCTTGATAGCAGGGACATCGGTCGGGGCGGGCATATAGTCGATGATGGCATCCAGCAGTTTCTGAACGCCCTTGTTGCGATAGGAGGTACCGCAGACGACCGGCACCATGCTGTTCGCAAGGGTGGATTTCCGGATGCAGCTCTTGATCTCATCGATCGTCAGCTCTTCACCCGCAAAATACTTCTCCATGAGGGCGTCGTCCTGCTCGGCAACATGCTCAAGCAGCTCCTCGCGGTACTTGGCAGCGATTTCCGCCATGTCCGCCGGAATCTCTTCCTCGCGGATGTCCTTGCCGAGATCGTCATAATATACATATGCCTTCATCTCAACCAGATCGATAATGCCGCGGAAGGTATCCTCGGCACCGATCGGCAGCTGGATCGGAACAGCGTTGCACTTCAGACGATCGCGCATCATGCCGACAACACGATAGAAGTCCGCACCCAGGATGTCCATCTTGTTGACGTAGGCCATACGGGGTACTTTGTACTCATCGGCCTGACGCCAGACGGTTTCCGACTGGGGTTCGACGCCGCCCTTGGCACAGAAAACGGTGACAGAGCCGTCCAGCACGCGCAGCGAACGCTGCACCTGTCTCTTATACACATCTGACGCTGCCGACGAAGCTAGAAG
>USLV01000064.1 GCA_900555705.1 uncultured Oscillospiraceae bacterium
GAGATGTAGAGAGGTCTCGTGGGCTCGGAGATGTGTATAAGAGACAGGTCGCAGACCCCACAGCCCGCCCTGCTCCTTGGAGAGCACCAGTCCCGCCTCCTGAAACGCCAACACACGGCAGAGGTTGAGCAGGCCATAGACCGGGTCGCGCAGCACCGCTTCGGCCGCCTCCCGGACATCCGACCGGATGCTGTCGAGATAGGCCTCGCGCGGCACCTCTCCGAAGGTTTCGGCCACCGGCTGGCCGCAGAGCACCCGTCCGACCGCGCGGATGACCGTGAAATGCGCCGCGAGATCGGGGTCCTCTCCCTGCATCTCCCCGCAGTAGCCGCACAGATCGGCCAGACAGCGCGCCCGGTGGGAGACAGAATAGTGCAGCTCAAAAGGAGTTGGATATCGGAACAACCGGCAGTGTTCAAGCAGCACGGCGCTCATCTCAAATCCCTTCGCCGGTGCGCGCGTCTCCCGCTCGAGCAGCACCCGCAGCAGTGCCTCCTTTTCCGGCAGTACGAGCGGCTGCCGGACGACGAGAATCAGATCGATATCGCTGCGTGCGGGATGAAAGCATCCAAAGGCGAGCGAGCCGTGGAGATAGACGCCCCAAAACTTGTCACCGAGAATCGACTGCCAGGCTGTCGCCACTTCCCGTGCCAGTGCTTCCGCTCCTCTGCTGTCCATATCCGCATCTCCCGTCGGTTTTTCTCTACCATAGCACAAACCCGCCCGAAAGGCAAGGGTGGCCAACGGGCAAAAAACTGCCGGGGATTCCGAAAAATCCCCGGCAGTTTTTTATTCTTCGCGCTTTTTCCGGGCGAGCAGCTCCTTGAAGTCCGCCGCCGCAAAGATTCCGCAAACAATGACGATCAACGCACACACGATCGTAATCGGCGTCAACACGCTGGTATCGCGCAGAATCAACACGGTGAAAACAATCGCCCAGGCCGCATAGGTCACGTTCAGCGCCATCGACTTGGAAGCGCCGATCTGGGAAATTGCGCGGTAATAGCAGAGATAGGACAGCGTCGCGAAGAACGCCGCCAGAATAATCACCGGAATCAACCAGCCGGTCTTGCTTGTAAAGAGCTCGATCGTGAAACCCCAGCCGTTCAGCACCGGCAGCAGAATCGCGCCATAGACCAGTGCTGAGGTTGTCTGCCGGATCTGGAGGGCATATTCGTCCTTGACCTCCGGGTCCTGCATACACTTGGCCAGAATGACCGCCTCGATTCCCCAGCCGAACGCGCACATGAGCGCGCCGACAATGCCGAGCCAGAAATTGGAGATGGCGAGATCCGGGGAATAGCTGAGACCATAGACGCCAAGCAGCGTCGCAATCAGCAGCAGCCAGCGATACCACTGCATCTTCTCCTTCAGGAAGAAGAAGGCCAGGATTGCGCCGATCGCCGGGAAGACCGCGCTCGCGACTGCGCCGATCGAAGCGCCCATGTAGTTGACGGACATGACATAGCCCGTCATGCCGACCGGCCCACCGATCACAGCGGCCAGCACCACAAATTTTCCGCTTTTCGTCCGGAACGCCCGCCAGACATTTTTCAGATTGCCGCGCACCCCGTTATAAGCGGTCGCCCAGAGGGCAGAGAAAAAGTCATGGATAAAGGTGCTGACAAACGGCGCCAGAAAGGCTGCCTGCTCACTCGAGACAAACGGCGTCATTCCCAGCGCGATTCCCAGAATCACCGTCTCGAGCGCCCATGTAATACCTGCAAAAATACCCGCACTCATGGTTGTCCCTCCACTCTCACATATTTGAAAATACCGCAATATTTCGCTTCAGCCGCGCATAGCGCTCCGCCGCCCAGTCCTCCATCGGCTGGCCGTCATACGGTACCCGGGTCTTGGCCCAAAGCGTCCAGAGATAGTCCACATACAGCTTGTTCGCGAGAAGGTGCTTCCAGTCGGCCGCTTCCGGCTCCCGTCCGAGATAGGCGGTCAGCAGCCGCTCGTCGTGACAGTGCTCATACGACGCCTCAATCGAGACATCCGCGAGATCCCAGATACCGTCGTTCATGCCGGCATACTCCCAGTCCACGAGATACATCCGCTCCTCGCCGGACATGATCCAGTTCTCACAGAGCGCATCGTTGTGACAGGGCACCCGCCGGATCTCACAGATCGCGTCGACCTCCGCCTTGATAGCCATGACCTGCGCCTTGACCTCGTCGTAGTCATCATACATGGGGACGCGGTTGTCGCCGATGATCTTTTCATAGCCCTTCGCCATGTCAAAGACCTCGAAAGGGACACCTGTATCCGCCCCGCTGTTGTGGAGTGTGCGGAAGATCGCGGCCGCTTTGTCAATATGCTTGTCCTCCTGCATCGTCTCCGCCGACATGGTCACGGCGTCCGGGATGAACTGTGTCACCTTTTCGCCCTTCTCTCCGAAATAGAGCAGGTCGGCATCAATCCCGAGGCGGCAGGCCAGTTCAGTGCTGATCCGCTCGTCGTCACGAACGATCAGCTCCTCGGTTCCCTCGCCGGGAATCCGCACCACATACCGCTCGCCGTCGGCGAAGGTCACCTCATAGGTGCGGTTGGTGAGCCCGCCCATGCGCGCAATGGACGCATAGTCGGCTTTCCCGAGCACCTGTTGCAGCAGCTCCTGAACCCTGCCCAGATCCTCTTTCACAATCTGTTTAGCCATTGTCTGTCATCAGTCCTTTCCCATATTGATAACGGTGTTTCACCGCGCCCTGCACAAATGTAAATCCAATCGCCTCCACCCCGGCCGGATCCTTGATCGCCGTAATCTGCGACAGATCGGCCTCGGCGCAGCGAAGTTCCGTTGCGACCTGTTTCAGGATGGCCGACCGGGTGTCCCGGACATAGCTCTCGTCAAATGTCCGCAGCTCGTCGAGGCTGTCGAATTCAAAAATGAAATCCGGCTCATACCGGCGAATCTTGAGTTTCAGCTCATCCAGATGCTGCATATAAATGGCTTCCCAGAGCAGCCCCGTCGTCTCCGGACGGTCATAGACAGCCTCCAGGATTTCGACAAACCGTCGGCTGAACGGCTCGTTCCAGAACACATGCCCCAGCATATACCAGGCGTTCTCCCCGCCGATCTGCACATGGTTCACGTAGCCGTCCTCACCCGTTGCCATGCACCATTCCGCGGTCGGGCCATCGGCATAAAGCGCCGCATAGTAGGCGTCGTCGACCTCGGTCTCAAAGGGATTCGCGGTGAAATAGTTGTCCGCCGAACAGATGTAGGTATTGCGCAGGCGGTCCCGGACGGCATAGATGCTCGAGTGGTTGTTGCGCACCCGGTAGTCGGGATTTTCGACCAGATGCACTCCGAGCTTATCCCGCAGATAGGAAAAATGCTCTTTCATATAGCCGACGACCACCGTCACATCCTCGATCCCGGCCTCCCGCAGCTGACGGATCTGGCGCTCGATCAGCACCTCTCCCCGCACCTCGATCAGCGCTTTCGGCCGTTCATACGACAGCGGGGCGAAGCGGCTGGAAACGCCCGCCGCCATAATGACGGCATTGTCCACCTGATAGCCCAATTTCGTTTCCTCCCTGTGTCCGAGCCTGCCTCGGCTCAGTTGTCCGGCAGAATCGCGTCTTCTGCCGCGATTTTCCAATTCTCCGGTTCCCAGATATCATCATGCACCGTATACCACTTGGACGACAGATAGGTATTGCCGTTGTTCTCATCCGTTCCCCATTTGTCCGACCCGATGATATACTGATCATGGGCGGTTTTCTCATCCGCATTGATGGGCTTCCCGGTGAAGGGATTCCGCGGATCCGCGATGAGATCTTCTGTTGCGAGCGTCGGGACGTCCCCGTTGGTCATGAACTCGTCGGAGAAGGCAAAGCCCTCGCTGTCGAAATCCTTGACCATCAGCAACGGATAATAGATCGACGCGTCGGTGCCGTCCTCCAGCAGGAGATCATCGTTGTGCGCGAGCGGTTTGCCGTGATCCGACACCAGAATGATGCGGGTGTTGTCATACACGCCGTTTTCGCGGAGATAGTCAAACCATGCCCCGAGCCGCAGCATCGCCGCCATGTTGGCGTGATAGTGCGTGACCTGCTGCTGCGTGTCCATTTTCAGCGTGTGGCCGTTCAGCGTAAACCCGTTCGCATAGCGCTCGGCAAAGGCGGTGTTGTCGACCTCGGGAGCCGGGACATAGTCCGGCTCCTGCAGCAACTGGGGATCGTGCGTCGTGTCATTCGTCAGGAACAGGAAGGTATCGCCCTCCTCCTCAATTTCGGTGATCTGCGTGAGGTTTTCGAGCACCTGATACGGCTCCATAAACTGCGGATACGACCCGCTTGCCCGGAACCGGCCGACCATCGTCTGGCGGGTATAGACAGGCTCGGCGGCCTGCGACATCGTTTCCTGATTATAGCTGCCGCGGTCATAGAGCACCTCCTGCAGACAGAGGGGCGCCGCCTTCATCAGACCATAGCAGAAGAAGTTCCGGGTGTTGTCCCGAAGCATCTGCTGCTTCGGCACCACATCGGTAAACTTGCCCTTGGTGATATAGCGGTCGATATCCGGATAATCGTCATAAATCGACAGGTCGGGAATCCACGTATATCCGGCATAGACCGGATCGCAGACCGTGACATCATAACCGTTCTGATCAAACAGTACCGGCATGACCTTCAGCGCCTCGTTGTGCTTGGAGACCAGCGATTCCCCATCCCGCCGGTTCATCTCAACCGGGGTATACTCATAGCCGCCGAGCAGCGCCGGAGAGCCGAAGTTGGTATAACCGCCGAAGGAGATCACGTTGGAATAGGCTGTGAAGCCCGAGAATTGCGCCCGGAGCTCCGGTTTTTCATCGAAGATAAACGGCACATACTCGCCCATCGCCCGGTCGAGCATCAGGACAACCACATTTTTGCCTGTTTTGCTGAGCGAGAAGTGCGGATCCCCTCCGAGACGGTCGGCCTGTGCCCGGATCCCGCCGATCGAAGAGCTGATACCCACCATATTCGCGACGGACATGCCGCCCAGCGCGAGAGTGCCGATCACCAGAATGCTCAGCACCTGCTTCTTCCAGCGCGCAACCACCAGATACAACCCCAGCGCCAGCACCATGAGAATCGCGAGATTCAGCAGCGAGGTCTTCCAGCCGAAATCCATGCCGTTTTCATATTGCAGGTTGGGGGACAGCAGGCCGAGCTCCCGGCCGAAGAACATGTAATTCACAACCGCGACACCGGCGAGAACCCAGATCCCCCGGTCAAAGAGAACCCGGACCGAGGGCTTGGCCAGCCAGTAGAACACGCCCATCCAGATCACAAAGGTGCCCACCGCAAAGCAGAAGGCGCTGACGAGGAACCAGAGGGGATCATGGAAACAGTTGACATAGACAAATTCCTGCGGAGAGGACTTGATGACGGCAGAGGGGATCAGCAGACCGGTCAACACGGACAAAAACGCGCCGCCCGCCAGAAACACCTTTGTGTTCGCGGTCTCCTGCCGGCACTTCAGACGGAGCTGCACCCGACCCTTCAGCACACTATAGACCAGCGGCGCCTGCATCAGCAGACCGGCGCCCACAAAGAATGCCGTCCGTTTCAGCGTCGGGTTGCCGTAGAAGAAGAGGCCGTAGACCAGCAGACCGGCACCCGCAATGGAAAACAGGACGCCGAGAACCTTGACGGGATTCCTGAGTTTGTAAAAAATCGTCTTGACCAGGGAGAAAGTGTTGTTCAGCGTCCAGTAGAAGACCAGCCCCGCCGGGGAGGTATACAGAAAGACAAGGAAGAACAGCGCCATCGCATAGAGCTGGATTTTCGATTTGAGCGAGCTGCCCTTTGTGAAGATGATGCAGGAGACCAGATTGATCGCCGTCATGATAACCGGCAGGACGTTCAGCGACATCCCGCCGATTTGCAGCAGGCCGTCCGGCTTCCCGAGATCGGCGATCGGCCCGAAGGACACGCCGTTCAGGAGCTGCAACCCGGACAGGAACCGGTAGGCGGCGATGAAAAACGGGATTTCGAGAAACAGCGAAACCGCCCCACGCAGAACATAGGTCGGCTTATAGTTGTTCTGGCGATAATAGGTTTGCAGCATCATCATGCGCTCGTCGCCGCTGAAGGTCTTTTTGATGTGTGCAACGCCCTTGCGGAGCCGGATCTCCATGTCCCGCTCCTCCTCCTGCATCGCGTCCGCACGCTTATACAGCGGAAGAACCAGGAAGTTCATCACAAGGCTCAGCACCACGATCGAGAAGCCGGGATGGTCGATCACCCGGTTGGCCACCATATAGATGATTTCGAACAGCAGCTGAAGCGGTTTCAGCAGCAGCGTATCCAAGATTGCCCCAAAAGACATGTTACTTCTCTTCCTCCGTCGTCAATTCCTGATATTTCCGCAGCAGATAGTCCGCCGCGCGCCGGGCCCCCTCGCCCTCATGCTCCCAGGTTTCCGCGCGGACCTCCCGGCGTCCGTCGGCATATTTCGGATCGGTCAGGCAGGCTTCGATCATCTCCTCCAGCGCGTTCAGGTTATCGGGGGTCAGCTTCTGCCCGATACGCGGGAGAGCGGTGAAGGTCCAGTAGGGCGTCTCGAGCCACCACGCATCGTAGGGGCTCTTGTCAAACGCCGTGTCCGCGTAAATGACCGGTTTATCGTACACCAGCGAGAAATCGAAGATGACGCCGGAAAAGTCCGAGATCAGGATATCCGCCCGCCGGAGCACCTCGAAATTGTCGTTGTCGCGGTTCCATTCCAGCCGCTCCGACGCCGGATAATCCCGCATGAGGCGGTCCATCAGCTCTTTTTCCGCGGTGAAGGACTGCGGGTGCGGACGGACGATCACATGACAGCCGGTTTTCAGCAGCACATCCAGAATCCGGCCGCCATATTTCTGGAAAATCGCGCTCTCGCCCCAGGAAGGCGCCAGCAGAAC